>NZ_JBFTLD010000326.1:0-6929 GCF_056396265.1 Allobosea sp. 05T422_2
GCGCTCGAAGTGCTGGGTCCTTCCGGCGAGCTRCCGCTGCCGGTGTTCGGCGATCTCGAATACCCCGAGGACACGCGCCTGAAATATCGCTTCCTCGACCTGCGTCGCGAGAAGCTGCACAACAACATCATGCTGCGTGGCAAGGTCATCGACTCGCTGCGCAACCGCATGAAGACCTCGGGCTTCTCGGAATTCCAGACGCCGATCCTGACCGCGTCCTCGCCGGAAGGCGCGCGCGACTTCCTGGTGCCGAGCCGGCTGCATCCCGGCCATTTCTACGCCCTGCCGCAGGCACCGCAGCAGTACAAGCAGCTGCTGATGATGGCGGGCTTCGACCGCTATTTCCAGATCGCGCCCTGTTTCCGCGACGAGGATCCGCGCGCCGACCGTCTGCCGGGCGAGTTCTACCAGCTCGACGTCGAGATGAGCTTCGTCACGCAGGAAGACGTCTTCCGCACCATGGAGCCGGTGATCGCCGGCGTCTTCGAGGAATTCGGCGGCGGCAAGTCGGTCACCAAGAACTGGCCGCGCATTCCCTATGCCGAGTCGATCCGCAAATACGGCTCGGACAAGCCTGATCTTCGCAACCCGCTCGAGATGCAGGATGTGTCGGAGCATTTCCGCAGTTCGGGTTTCAAGGTCTTCGCCCGCGTCCTGGAAGACGAGAAGAACCAGGTCTGGGCGATTCCGGCGCCGGGCGGCGGTTCGCGTGCCTTCTGCGACCGCATGAACTCCTGGGCTCAAGGCGAAGGCCAACCCGGCCTCGGCTACATCATGTGGCGCGAAGGCGCGGGTGCTGGCCCGATCGCCAACAATATCGGTCCGGAGCGGGTCGAGGCGATCCGCATCGCGCTTGGTCTGAAGGATGGCGACGCTGCCTTCTTCGCAGCGGGCAACCCCGATAAGTTCTACAAGTTCGCCGGCGCCGCCCGTAACAAGGTTGGCTCGGAGCTCGGCTTGATCGACGAGAACGCCTTCGCTTTCGCCTGGATCGTCGATTTCCCGATGTACGAGTACAACGAGGACGAGAAGCGGGTCGATTTCTCGCATAACCCGTTCTCGATGCCGCAAGGCGGGTTGGAGTCGCTGCAGAAGGACGATCCGCTGGCGATCAAGGCCTTCCAGTACGACATCGCTTGCAACGGCTACGAACTCGCCTCGGGCGGCATTCGCAATCACCGCCCTGAGGCGATGGTCAAGGCCTTCGAGATCGCCGGTTATGGCGAGGAGACGGTGATCGAGCGCTTTGGCGGCATGTACCGCGCCTTCCAGTATGGCGCGCCGCCGCATGGTGGCATGGCAGCGGGTATCGACCGCATCATCATGTTGCTCGCCGGCGCCAGCAACCTGCGCGAGGTCGCGCTGTTCCCGATGAACCAGCAAGCGGTCGATCTGCTGATGGGGGCGCCCTCCGAGGTCGGCCCGAAGCAGCTGCGCGAGCTCCATATCCGCCTGAACCTGCCTGAAAAGAACGGCTGACCCCCCGCCATGCCTGCCCCGACCGGAGCGCGCTTGTCCGCGCTCGCCTGCCTGCTCGCGCTGCCGCTAACCGCCTGTGTCACCGCTGCGCCCCACACAAGCTCGGGGCGGGCGGTGGAGCTTGCCAATCTGGTCTCGCGCTCGATCGCCTGCCGTGCTGGAGCACCACGCACCAGCACACTCGACCGCTTCCTCGACGCCGAGCGTGCCCGTGGYGCGACGCCGGAGCAGATCGCGGGAGCGCGCTCGACCTATGTCACCGTTTCGGAGGCGGCGACCATCAATCAGGATGTCCGGCCCGAAGCCTGCTCTGCGGAAGAACGCAGCTCCTTGAAGCCACGCATGGCGCGCGTCCGGGCCGGCGATTTCAGCGGGCTCTGAGCGCGATCAGCCATGCCCTTCGCCAGAGCCTTCCTCTGCAGCCTGCTTCTGCCTGCGCTTGCTGCCTGTACGACGACTGCCGGTCCAGTGCCCGGCACGGCGGAGTTTGCGGCCGTCAAAGTCTCGCGCGGCTATGATTGCGGTGTCGCCGTCGATCGCCGCCGTGTGATGGCGGGGCTTGCTCCGGCCGAGCGCGGACGCTTCGTCGCCGTCAATGCCAGCCTCGCGGTGAAGTCCTACAAGGCGCCGCGCCACTGCGACGCCGCCGAGCGTAGCGCGGTTCAGCACGAGCTCGCCGGCCTCACACGGCGCTGAATTCTGCTTGCCTGCCGGGGGCGATCCCGGCCAGAAGGCAGGAATGCCGCCCGCGAACGAGTTGCTCCCGCTCCACGAAACCGTCACCGCGGTCGTCGTCGCCTATGACAGCGCCGATGTCCTGCCGGCCTGCCTGGATGCGCTGCGGCGCGAAGGCGTGCCTCCCATCGTCGTCGACAATGCCAGCAGTGACGATTCGGCCGCAATCGCGCGGGCGCGTGGCGCAACGGTGATCGCGAGCCCCAGGAATGAAGGTTACGGTCGAGCCAACAATCTCGGCATCGCAGCCTGCCGCACTCCCTACGCCCTGATCGTCAATCCCGACCTCGTGCTGCAGCCTGGCGCCATKGCAGAGCTGCTGGCGGCCGCTGGGCGCTACCCCGATGCCGGGATGCTGGCTCCGCGCATTGTCGAGCCGTCAGGGCGCGTCTTCATCCARCCGCGTTCGCTGCTGTCACCGGCTCATCTCAATCATTCCGGCGCGGCAATTGTACCGGAGGGGGATGCCTGCCTGCCGTTTCTCTCGGGCGCCTGCCTCCTGCTCCGCTGCGAGGTCTTCGAAGCGCTCGGTGGTTTCGATCCGCGAATCTTCCTGTTCTACGAGGATGATGATCTTTGCCGCCGCATGAGGGACGCCGGGCATGCGCTCGTGCATGTGCACGAGGCGCAGGCTCATCACGCGCGCGGGCGTTCCAGCAAGCCCAGCCCCGGCCGCCGTTTCAACGCACGCTGGCATCTCGCCTGGTCGCACGCCTATATCGCGGCCAAATACGGGCAAGCCGGGCCGTCATCCCTTGCGATTCTCGAAAACATTGCAAAGACAGTCGGTTACGCCTTGGTCTTTAACCGCCTCAAGATGATGGCGCATGCCGGATCTGCCGCTGGCGCGCTCGACTGGCGGCGGGGGCGGACGGCGCGCTCGCGGCAAGGCCTGGACGAATAGCTCGCGCGCCTTAGATCATCAGACCGGATATCGTATCCGGTTCGATGATCTCACCCTTTGTGTTTGCATCGGCTTTGCCCCGAAAACCGCAATCCACTTTTCGGGCCGATGCCTTAGAGGTGCAGGTCCTTCATGGGGGTGGTGATGATCCTGCGGATCTCGCGCAACTGCCTGAAGACGAGCCGTGCCTTGCGCAGCACGTTGCTGTCGGCCGCGAGCAACTCGGCCTCGCGTGCGGCAAAGGCGGCTTTGCCCTGCAGGGCAGGGATTGGGCTCAGCGGGAGCGGTGTGTTCGGCAAGGCCGAGAGATCGAGCTCCGTCAGAGCCGGCTCGGCTCCGCGAAGGCTCTTGCCGATCATGCTGCGCGCTGCGTCGAGGCGGGTTGCGGCGGCATCCCGGACCGGTTTCTGCATCACGGCGCTGGAATCGCGCCACTGGATGCCCCTTCGATAGGCCGGAACCCATTGCACCTGGGCTTCGAGCAGGTTCAGCCCGGCATAGCGGGCCAGGGCAGGGAAGGCATCGTCGTAGAAGCGCCAGCAATCGACGGGGAAGCGGTGCCGCGGACCGCCGCCCGGTGAGGTGATGAACGCGAGTCCATTGCCCTTCAGCACGCGCGAAATCTCAAGGATGGTGATCCAGAAATACTCTGCATGCTCGAAGACCTCCGAGCAGGTCACGACATCGACCGAGCCGGTGGCGATCTCTTTCCAGTCATAGGGATCGGCCACCGCCACATCGACGTTCAGCCCCGGCTCGATGTCCATGCCGACAAGTTTCCAGGCCGGGTTCGACATGACGTCGCGGTTGGACAGGCTCTGTCCGTCGACGATGGCCGAGCCGACGTCGAGCACGGTCAGCGGCGAGGTCTCGACGGCGGAGAGATAGGCCTTGCGGAAGACCCGCGCCTTGTCGTTGGCAGAATCATGCATGGGGGCGGTCCGGCAATGGAGGGAGGCCGTATCGGAGGGGGAGCCTTCGATCCTGAACGGCGAACTATCAGGAAACGGCTCTCGGAGGCAAATCCTCGATCCTGTCGGACATCAAGACCGGGATCAGTCGTCTGATGTCGGCCTCGGGCCAGGCCCACCATTGGCTCGCCAGCAGGGCCGCGATCTTCTCCTCCGTCAGGCGGTGCCGTAGCAGCCGTGCCGGATTGCCCGCGACGACGCCATAGGGCGGAACATCCTTCGTGACGACGGCGCGGGCGCCGATGACGGCGCCATGACCGATGCGGACTCCGGAGAGGATCAGCGCCTGCGACCCGAGCCAGACATCATGGCCGATGACGACGTCGCCGCGCGAGACCTGATTGCCGGGATGGTGCTTCGCTTCGGGCCATAGCCGTGGGTAGTCGTGGAATGGGTAGGTCGTCGCCCATTCCGTGCGGTGGTTGCCGCCGAGCAGGATCTCGACCCCGTCTCCGACCGAGCCGTAGCGCCCGATGATCAGGCGCGCCCCGCTTCCGGCGAAGCGCACCTTCGGCCGCCCATAGGTGTAGCGTCCGACAACGATCTGCCCCGGGTGCCGAGCGATCAGGTTGGCCAGATACAACCGGGCCTGGTTGTCGGGGTTGAAGCGCCGGCGCAGAAAACTGCGCGGGCCCTGTGGCAAGGCGGCCCACCACGCTGCGATCGCGGAGGGCCGCCAGGACAAGTCTTCGGGAAGAAGATCGGCAGACCAGTTATTCGGCATTGGCCTTGAGGTCGATCTTGTCGAAGATCTCGGTCGGATCGGTGATCGTGATGACGTCGGCGAGGCCGAGACCCCCTGTCGCCTTCGCATTGGCCTGGACGGTCAGCGTGCCTGGCTTCGCCGCAAAGCGCGAGACCGCCGCGGTCAGGGTCTTGGCCGCGTCGGACGGGCCGAGGACCGCGGCAAGGCCGAGGCTGGCCATCATCGCATATTCGCGCCGCAGATCGTCGGGCTTGCGCTTGTTCTTGCGGGCCTCGTTCTCGATGAACTTCTCGAGCAGACCGAGATTCTTCAGCCTGGCATCCAGGCTGCGGGCCGTCGCGCCGAGCGCCGCAACCTGTGCGAGCGCGAGATCGCTGGAGAACAGGTCCTTGGTGACGTTACCGAGGGTACCCGAGGCCTCGAACTGCGCCATGCCGCCGCTCCCGAGCGAGAGCRTACGGATCGCAAGCTCGTTGCGTGCGGCGTCCCAGGCGAGGTCGAGCTTCGCGGAGAGGTCGAGGGCGCGGTAGCCCATGGCAATCAGATCCGCGGCCGCGGGATTGCCGGTTGCCTCGCTCACCGGAGCGGTGAGCTTGTCGATCGTCAAGGCAAGCTTGGTGGGGATGCCGTTGATCTGGTCGGCGGCAGCAATCTCGAAGGTACCGAGCCCGACGCGGATTGGGGCCTGCGCTGGCTGACCCGGCTTTGCCGTTTGCGGCACATCGACCGAGAGCCCGGCAAGCCGGATCGTGCCGAGTTTGGGGATCAGTTTGCGGAAATCGAGCGAATCGATCTCGGTTTCGGGCTTGGCCAGGACCTCCTTCAGGCCCTTGAACATGGGCGCGAGCGAAAAGCCGGAGTAGCTGAGCGACTCGAACCCTGCCTTGGCGCCAGCTCCCGCGAAAGAGAAACCTTCCACGGCGTAGCCGGACCTGGCCGGCGCATCTTCGCCATAGGCCATCCTGGCGATTCTCACGTCCATGGCGACCGGCGCTTCGCCCGGATTCGGCGGGACGGAGAGCGCCATCACCATATCGCGGACCTCGCCGCTGCCATAGTCGATGGCATCGAACAGCGAGAACATGGAAAGCGCCATGCGCTTGTCGGCCTCGAGCCGGGCCGGGTCGCTATGGTCCTTCGAGTCGATCCCTGCCTTCTGGTCGGCCTCCGCCTGCGCGATGATCCGCGACAGGAGTTCTCCGACAGGCTCGTCTCCGACACGCATCTTGAAGTCGCGGCCGGTCGCCTTGCCGAGCGAGATCTTGCCGAGCTGGCCCAGATCGATGGCGTAGCCGTCCTGCTCGACACGGCCGAAGATCGGCTGCATGGCTTCTTCCACGCCGGGCTTGGCGCGCTCGCTCAGCACGCGTGCGAGATGGTGCATGTCGAACGCTTCGAAGCTGATGCGCTTGATCTCGCCCTTCATCGCGCCRGTCGGCCCACCGGTCACGGATATCGCTCCGCCTMCCGCCGAGCCGCGGCCGATCTTGCCGTCGCGAATCTCACTGAAGCGGATGTCGCGGTACGTCGTAACCTGCCTTTGCGGCCCGAGAACCTGCTCGACCGTCAATTCGGGCGCACTGATTTCCGACGCGGTGAGGCGGCCCGTCCGGGCAACCGCGCTCTCGCCGGTGCTACCATTGAACAACGAGACAAAGGCTTCGCGCTCGAGGCTGGAGCCCTTCACGTCGACCTTCGGTATGGCGACGACGATCGCGCCAAGGTCCAGGCGGATATTGTCGATCTGGAAATCGGCTGCCCAGGACGGCTGCGCCAGAACGAGGATAAAGGCTGCGGCCGCCGTTACGCGCAGGCGGCGCATCGGGCTGCGAAGGGTCGACGTGATCATGACGGTCTCCAGATGGCGGCAGCGAACCTGCCGCAACGCAGCGAGGAAAGGAAGACGACTTGCTCTCGCGGACGCAGGAAAAACTTGACCGCCTCGCTGCGATCTTTCGTATCTGTCTCAGATCCGCCATCCGGCCCGTGCAGGAGCGGTGCGGGCGACGAATGCAATGGAGCTTAGAGACGATGCGGTCMGCCCGACGATTCCCTGCAGCCTGCCTTGCCTTGCTGCTCCTGGCTCTTGCCCCCGTCATGGCATTCGCGCAGCAGGCGGCTCCCGCGACCGGGC
>NZ_JBFTLD010000327.1:0-6824 GCF_056396265.1 Allobosea sp. 05T422_2
GGGATCGAACCTGTGACCCCTACGATGTCAACGTAGTGCTCTCCCGCTGAGCTACGCGCCCGTCATGCCGTGACGATAATCTGTCCTGGCAGTCGGAACAGGTTCGGCCTTGCGGCGTGTCCCTGTTGCGAGGTTGAGCGGGCTATAGCCGCTCATTTCGCGCCTTGCAAGACGCTTGATTGCAAAAAGCGCTCAGGCTGCGAGCAACTTCTCGACCTCGTTCACCAGCTCGCGCAGATGGAACGGCTTGGACAGCACTTTTGCGTCCTTCGGCGTCTGGGAATCGGGGTTGAGCGCAACTGCAGCGAAACCTGTGATGAACATCACCTTGATGTCGGGATCGAGCTCGGTGGCGCGCCGCGCCAGCTCGATGCCGTCCATSYCSGGCATGACGATGTCGGTCAGCAGCAGTTCGAAGGGCTCTTCACGCAGGCGATTATATGCTGAAAGCCCATTATCGAACGACGCCACGTCGTAGCCCGCATTCTGCAGGGCCTTGACCAGAAAGCGGCGCATGTCGTTGTCGTCTTCAGCGAGAAGTATCTTGGTCATGGGCCTGCTTCGTCCGTCCCGTTCGGCCTATCGATAGAGGCCGCCCACCCCGGACAACCCCTTCTCTGTTTCGTCTCGCCCGATTCGGCATTCCGAGCCAACGCCGCGAAGCGTTATCGCCTGCCCGGAGCGCTTGGAACACTATCGCAGTATAACGCGCCAACATGGTAAACAACGCGTGAACGCGATGTTCGATTCAGCGCCGGATTCGAGATCGCTTCATCCGCCCGGCAATGTGTGCTTCAGTTGTCCCGCATGACCATCTCGTCCGGTAATTTCTCCGCTGAAGCCGCCGACATCGTCGTCGAGATCGAGCGCCCCTTCAGCCTCTATCAGCCGCCGCTCCAGGTCGTGCCGGTGGTGGTCGACGTGCCGCATGCCGGGCGTCGCTACCCTCCCGGCTTCGTGGAGCGAGCACGATTGCCGCTGCGCTCGCTGCGCCGCTCCGAGGATGCCTATGTCGACCGCCTCTTCGCGCAGACGGTCGCCCTTGGCGCGCCGCTGCTTGTCGCCGAATTTCCGCGTGCCTTTCTCGATGTGAACCGCGAGCCCTATGAGCTCGACCCGCGCATGTTCGACGGCCGCCTGCCCGCCTTCGCCAATACCCGCTCGATGCGGGTCGCAGGGGGGCTGGGCACAATTCCACGCATCGTCGGAGACGCGCACGAGATTTATTTTGGCAAGATTCCGGTGGAGGAAGCACTCGCCAGGATCGACGAGCTCTATCGCCCCTACCATGCCGGGCTGCGCAGCCTGGTCCAGCGCACGCAAGGCGCATTCGGCACCTGCATTCTGGTCGACGCCCATTCGATGCCCTCGACCGGACTCGACCGCGACGGGCTCGCCAAGTCGGATGTGATTCTCGGTGACCGCTTCGGCACCAGCGCCGCTGGCTACATCATCGACATCGCCGAGGAAGCCTTTCGTCGGCGCGGGCTCAGCGTCACGCGCAACCGCCCCTATGCCGGCGGCTTCATCACCGAGCATTACGGCGCGCCAGCCTCAGGCGTGCATGCCCTGCAGATCGAGATCAACCGGTCCCTCTACATGAACGAAGCGACCCTGGAGCCGCATACCGGTTTTGCAGAGTTGGAGCAGGCGATCGGCACCACCATGGCGGAGTGCTTCGCGCATTGGAGCGGCTGGCTCGACGATTGGCGCGAAGCTGCGGAATAGCCTGTTTTCTCAGAGGCTTGCGATGACAGTATCGGCGCAGCGCAGAAAAAAGGGCCGCGCACTTTCGTGGCGGCCCAAGTCTAGGGAGGAAACGCCCAAGGAGGGCAAACGAAGGCTTGAGGTGATCGCCCCTTCGCAGTGCACAATATGACTGTGCAGCGCAAAAAAGCAAGYGCCYTTGTCGAAGATCTTATGAGCCATGCGCCGCACGCAATCCAAAACTGCTGATTTTCCGTCAGATTCCTTGTTTTCCGACGACGAGCGCCGCTAGAAGAACCGAGCGAGCAGGCTGGATCCTGCATTTTTGCTGCGCAGCATCGCGCAGCTCCGGAGAGCAAAGATGAGTGCGGTTGATTTCGGCGCCTTCGTCGCGGAACTCGCGACCCAATCCGGCCAGGCGATCCTGCCCTTCTTCCGCGCCAAGCATGCGACCGAGGACAAGTCCTGCGGCGGCGTGTTCGATCCCGTGACCGAGGCCGACCGCGCCGGCGAGAACGTGATGCGCCACCTGATCAAGCGCAATTTCCCCGAGCATGGCGTGCTCGGAGAGGAGTTCGGCACGGAGAACGGTGAGGCCGAATATGTCTGGGTGCTCGACCCGATCGACGGCACCCGTGCCTTCATCTCCGGCATCCCGGTCTGGGGCACGCTGATCGGCCTGACCCGCGAGGGCGTTCCGGTTTACGGCATGATGCACCAACCCTTCACCGGCGAGCGCTATTCCGGCGACGGCCGACAGGCACGCTATGAGGGTCCGGGCGGGCCACGGGTGCTGCGCACGCGCCAGAACGGCGAGCTGGCCACCGCGACGGTAATGACCACCAGCCCAAAACTGTTTCAAGGTGCCGAGCAGGAAGCCTATCTGCGCGTCGAAAGCGCGGTGCGCCTCGCCCGTTACGGCTGCGATTGCTATGCCTATTGCATGCTGGCCTCGGGCCATGTCGATCTCGTCATCGAGAGCGGGCTGAAACCCTATGACATCGTCGCGCTGATCCCGATCGTCGAAGGCGCCGGCGGAATCGTCACCTCATGGGATGGCGGCAGTGCCGCCAAGGGCGGACGCATCATCGCCGCCGCCAACAGGACCCTGCATCAGGCCGCCCTCGCCCTGCTCGCCGGCTGACCCGGGCCCGGCGATCGCTTCGCCGGGAATGAATGCATCGAAGGCCGCCCAGAACTGCGCGCGGACGGCATCCGTTTCCATCAGGATCTCGTGGCGCGCAGTCGGCAATATCAATGCCGAACCGGTCTTCAGCCGCGCCGCGAAGCGCTCGATTGCAGGCGTCGAGACCACCGGGTCGCGCCCGGCTGCGATCACCAGCGTCGGCACCCTGACCTCTAGGGGCGCCGAGGGAGCCGCCAGCCGGTTCATCAACCGGAACGCGGTCCTGACCCAGCCGACAGTCGGATCGCCGATGCTGAGATGGCGCGCCGCCGCTGAAAGCGCGGCGTTCCGGGCATAGCGGACGGGGTCGTTCGTCAGCCGATTGCCTTGGAATGGCTTGGTCGCGATCGCCGTGTCACCGCCGCCAGGCACGAAGGCGCTGCCGAGGCCGAGCCAGTACAGCACGCTTGCGAGATAGCTCGCCGCCCGTGGCCGCTCGACCATGGAGAGGCCGAGCATGGGCGCGAGCGCGACCAGTCGCGAGACCGGCAATGCGTTGCGCCGGGCGGCGTCGAGGCACAGCGCCGCCCCCATCGAATGCGCCAGAACGAAATAGGGAGGCGGCAGCCGGGCCTGCATTTCCGCCATGGCAAGTGCGAGGTCGGTCTCGTAATGCCGCAGACCGCCGACATGCCCCTTGCGTTCACGCGAGACGAAGCGTTGCGAACCGCCCTGGCCGCGCCAGTCGAAGGCGAGAACGTGGAAACCGCGGCGGCGCAGCTCGGCGATCGTCTCGCTGTAGCGTTCGATGAACTCCGCGCGCCCCTGGATGATCACGACAGTACCGCGCACCCGCTTTACTGTCGGGTGCCAGCTCGCGAAGCGGAGCCTGGCCCCGTCGCGCGCCAGGGCAAGCCAGACCTTGCCATGCCCGGGAACCGGGTAGTCGGGGAGGGAAAAAAGCTCGGCCTCGGCCATCAGGCGCTCCGAATCGCGGCGACAGTCCCGGGCGGATGCCCTCGGTTATGCCCGCTCGAGGCAGCTCTTGAAAAGCTGAAATCGCTCCCCAATTCCTGGTTACGCAGGCCGATACCGGCTGCGTGAACCTGAATGGGGCCTGTGCTCAAGACGAGGCAGGCTCGACCAAACGTCGCTTCTTCTGGAGGACATCATGCGTCACTTCGATCTTTCCCCGCTCTATCGCTCGACCGTTGGCTTCGATCGTCTGTTCAACCTGCTCGACCAGGCTACCAGCGCTGAAACCGCGCCGACCTATCCGCCCTACAATATCGAGCGCACTGCCGAGAACGCCTACCGCATCTCCATCGCGGTCGCCGGCTTCTCCGACAGCGACCTTGCCATCGAAAGCAAGGAAAACACCCTGACCGTACGCGGTGAGAAGCAGGTTTCCGAAAGCGCCGAGAAGCGCGAAGTCCTGCATCAGGGCATCGCCGCACGCGCCTTCGAACGCCGCTTCCAGCTCGCCGACTATGTCCAGGTGACCGGCGCGAGCCTCGAGAACGGCCTGCTCCATATCGACCTCGTCCGCGAGATTCCCGAGGCCAAGAAGCCGCGCCAGATCGCCATCGGCGGCAAACCCGCCAAGGTGCTCGAGGCCAAGGTTTCGAAGGCCGCGTAACACGCCCAGCCCAGGGCTGGCAGACAGAGGGCGCCCCCGGTTTCCGGGGGCGCCCTTTTCACGCCTGGAATTGGCGATCGTCTCTCAGTCGAGAGGCGCGACCGGAACGGCAGGCGTCGCCGGGCGCGGTGTGGAGGGCGCCGGATCCTCGATCTGGACCGGTGGCAGCTCGACCGGCGAAGCCTTGATCTCCGGCGATTCAGCCTTCGCAAGCGGCGGCTTGTGCTCGGGAGTCTCCGTTCCGCGAACATCGTCGGGGTTCACCAGCTTCGGCTTCTCCTCGCCGGATGGGGTGGTCGGGCCCGGCGTCGGCGCGACGGGTGTTGCCGGCGTGGACGGAGCCTCGGTTGCTGGCGCACGAGCCTGGGCAGGAGCCTGCTCGACAGGTTTTGCCTGTTCGGCTGGCGGTGTCGGCGCCGCCGGAGACGGGGGCATGACCGTTGCAGGCGCGCTCGCCTCGGCGGGAGGAGCTGGCGCCTTCTCCGGTTCAGGAGCCGGCATCGGTGCGGCCGGGGACGCCGGAACGACTTGGGCAGGCGCGTTCGCCTCAGCCGGAGCCTTGAGCGAATCGGGGCGCTCCGGCGGGAGCGGCAGCAACCGCGGTTGAGCCGGGGCATGCTCACGCGGATCGACGCGCGCGACATCCGGGGGGGGTCCCCTCATTCGTTCAGGAGTCTGCAGGTTCACCCGCCGGACGAGATCGCCGCTGAAACGATCGAAGATCAGCCGTACGCGCCGGCCATTCGCCATGCGCCCATCGACCACAAAATCGGACTCGGTGCGCGTGGTGCGGTCGACCTGGGCGAGCCTGTGCTCGCGGATGGCGATCTCGGCGATGCTCCGTGAAGACAACGGCGCAGGCGGCGGCGGTGCATAACGATAGCCGTAGCCATAGCCATAAGCGCGACGCGGCACATATTCGTAGCCATAGTCGTAATAATACTGCGCGGCGGCTCCACCGGCCGAGCCCGCCAGCGCGCCGGCAACAGCCAGGCCGATCAGCGCGGCGCGCGAGCGCGCGGTCGAAACAGAAGCCATATCTCCATCCTTGTTAACGAACCGAACGGGGACTTCAGTCTTCCTTAGGGATTACGGCACCCATGCGGCGTCAATCAGGGGATATTTCAGCGAGACGGCGCGTTCAGCAGCGATATCAGCTGTTCGACATCCTCGGAGCGCGTCGCAAAGGACATCACGAACCGACCGACAATATCGCCCGATGCAAGCGCTGCATCGTCGGGAAGCGCGGTGTMGGACCAGGCGTGATAGCCGACCCCGGCCGCCTTCAGCCGCTCCTGCGTTGCAGCATCGAGGACGAGAAACGCCGTATTGGCCTCGCAGGGCCAGGCCAACCGCACCGAGCCGCCTCTCGCAACCGCCTCGGACAGCCGGGACGCCATCGCGTTGGCGTGGCGCGCCAGCGCCAGCCAATGGCCGCCGGCCAGGAGGCCCTCGAATTGTGCGCCGATCAGCCGGCCCTTGGAAAGCGTATGACCGGCCCGCTTGCGCCGCCATTTCATTTCAGCAGCCAAGGCCTGATCGAAGAAGACCACGGCCTCGGCCGCCCAGGCGCCATTCTTGGTGCCGCCAAAGGACAGGACGTCGACGCCTGCCTTCCAGGTGATCTCGGCTGGAGAGCAGCCCAGCGTGACCAGCGCATTGGCAAAGCGGGCGCCATCCATATGCAGCTTCAGGCCGCGGGGCTCGGCCGCCTGCTTCAGGGCCCGCACCTCGTCGGGACGATAGACCAACCCGCATTCGGTTGCCTGCGCGATCGAGACCGCCTGCGGCTGCACCTGATGCAGCGCCCCCTCGCGCATCCGCGCCAAGACCTTGGTCACGGACTCAGGCGTGATCTTGTTGCCGGTACCGGGCAGGCCGATGAGCTTGGCGCCGTCGCCGAAGAATTCCGGCGCGCCGCACTCGTCATCGGCGACGTGGCTTTCCTGATGGGTCAGGACCGCGCCCCAGGGGCGCGTCAGGCAGGCCAGCGCCAGCGCGTTCGCAGCCGTGCCGCTGGTCACCAGGAAAACCGAGACCTCGTGCTCGAACAGCTCGGCAAAGAGCCGTTCGACGCGCTGGGTCCAGATATCGGTGCCATAGGCGGCCGCTGCGCCGTCATTGGCGGCCGCGATCGCGGCCATCACCGGGGCGCTCGCACCCGCCGTATTGTCGCTGATGAAGTTCATGAACGAGCGTTAGCGAGGCGGGCGCGCCCTGCCAAGCGCAAGGCCGGAATGACGCCTTGCACGGCGCGACTGAGCCCGGACCGGCCGCCGCCGGTATAAGCCCTTCGGACAAGAAGCGTGCGACCCAACTGTGCCTTTCATCCCGGAAATGTCGCCATCGAAA
>NZ_JBFTLD010000328.1:0-6813 GCF_056396265.1 Allobosea sp. 05T422_2
AGTTTGGCGTCGAGAGATTCCGGGAGGCGAACTGCCGCTTCTTGTTGCATAATCGTAACTGGAAGGGTCTCGTTATCGATGGCAGCACGGAGAATATGTCGTCGCTGCGCACTCAGTCATGGTTTTGGCGGCATGACCTTACGGCAAAAGCTGCCTTCGTGACGCGCGAGAATATCGACGAGCTGATCGCGGAGGCCGGCTTCGAGGGGGAGTTGGGAATTCTGTCGGTTGATATCGATGGAAATGACTATTGGGTTTGGCAGGCCATCACGTCGGTCAATCCCGCGCTCGTCATTTGTGAATGTAACCCGATCCTCGGCGATACCCGCGCTGTGAGTGTGCCTTATGAGCCTTTCGCAACACGCTTCGAGCGCCATGCGAGCGGGCTTTACTTCGGCGCCTCCATCAAGGCGCTGGAGTATTGCGCGCGCCAGAAGGGCTACCGTCTCATCGGAACCAACAGCCATGGAATCAATGCCTTTTTCGTCAGGGATGATTTGGCGGGACCCGTGCTCGATCTTTTGGGAGAGATAAAGGTCTGGCCAGCCCGCCATCGCGACAGCCGCGACCAGCAGGGAGCGCTTTCTTTCGCCAGCGGGCTGGAGCGATTGGCCATCATCGCGGACATGCCCGTGATCGATGTTGTCACTGGCGAGACGATCATCCTCGGAGAAATCGCGGAGCCTTATTCGCAGGCTTGGCTCGCGGCAATGCAATAGCGTGATCGGCGCATCCTGCACGGCACGGGGCCTACCGGCAGGTCAGATTGCCGGTCGCCATCCATCTTGGACATTCAATGATGATCAAAGTGCTTACCCCAGCCCTGCTGCGTCTGCCGTTAATCCGAAGCCTAATCAGGTCAATCGACGCCCATGATGCGCAGCTTGCTGAACTGCGACGGCAGCTATCGGATTGCTCGGCTGCGATGGTGAAGTTCGAGACCGCCTTGACTGAGACGGTTTCGATGCGGGTGCATTCCCAGATGCTCGAGATCGAGCGGTTGTCTGGTCTCTATGACAGTCTTGCGTCGCGGTTGGCCGTGCTGGAGACGTCATGCGGCAAGCCTCCTGCAGAGGCTAGGGGCAAGCCAACTCCGAAAGAGAATGCCTGAGCTGTCGCTGCGGTTCGGCCTTCCAAATCGTGCTGCGAACGATTGCCGACGCGCCAGCATCGGATATAGAAGGCAGCGCGACCAGCGATTTTGTGCCTTCGCGTGCGATCTGCAAAGCCTGCGACCGCATGTTAACGGAAATGGTCCGGCCATGGTCTTCAAGGCTGAGGGAACAGGGGTGTGGATTTGGGTATCAAACAGATGCTTGCTGCGTGGTTGCGACATCCGTCGAGTAGCGCGGAAGTGGCACCAGGTGGCTCGGCCCCGCCTGCCCGCGAAGTTGCTGACCTTGTCCAGCGCGAGCTCGAGCATTTCAAGCACCACTATCATCTGGCAGCAAGTGAGCGCGACGCGCTTCTGAATGAGCGCAATGCACTTGCGATTCGATTGCAGGTGGCCGAGCGGGCAGGAGGTCTCAAAGTTCATGGGGCTGAACTCGGCAAGCCGGCACCGTTCCCTGCGGATGTGCTGCCGGGCAAATCATTGCCGCGCATTGTGGTCGTCGATATCGGCGCCCAGGAACTGACGACGGAACAACACGCCTATCAGCCTCTCGTCGATCTCCGGCTTGCCGACGTGATCGGCTTTGAGCCTCTCGAAGCCGCTGCGGAGAAACGCGCCCGCAACGAGAACGACGTCAAGATGTTGAACTATTTCGTCGGAGACGGCAGTCAGCGCACCTTTCATGTCAACAAATTTGACGCTACGTCATCGCTCTTCGCGACGAATTACGAGCTCCTCGACCGCTTCGAGTCCCTCTCCGAGATGTGCCGGACTGTCCATGAATCCTCGGTCTTGACGACCCGACTGGATGACGTCGCCGAGATCACCGATTGCGATTTCCTGAAGATCRACGTGCAGGGCGGCGAACTCGACGTGCTCAAGGGGGCTCCCGCTGCTCTGGACAAGGCCATCGTGGTGCATTGCGAAGTGGAGTTTTCGCATGTCTACAAGGACCAGCCACTTTTTGGCGAGGTGGACGCGCATTTGCGTGCCGCGGGCTTCGAGATGATCGATATCGTCAGTGCTGGATACGCCACTGCTCGCGGCTTGCCGCGCCCTATCGCGCAGTCACGACTGCTGTGGGGCGAGGCAATCTACYTCAGAAGCCCGGCGAGCTTGAGGGAACGCGGCGTACAGAAGACGGCAAAGGCCGCGCTGATCGCTCACGCCAACTACCGCATGTACGATATCGCCGCGGAGTTCCTGAATCTCCTGCCTCCTGTCGAGGGGCATGCGCCTGCGGCGATCTACGCCGATGTAATGCTGAAGTCGAACGCCATCGGCGCGGCTTGATCAGTTCTCGCAACCGGCTGCGGAATGGAAGAAATGCAAGTAGTGATCGCGGTGGCCCCCGGTGAGTTGATCGACAAGGTCACGATCCTCGAAATCAAGCTGGAACGGATTGCCGATTCMAGCAAGCTCGCCAATATCCAACGGGAATTCGAGACGCTGCTTGGCGATTATCAGGCTCTTCTGGCCTTGAATTCGACTTTGCCGACCCTGGCGATGCGCCTCAAGGACGTCAACAGCCGGATCTGGGAAATCGAGGACAACATTCGCGATCTTGAGCGCGCCAAGGACTTCGGCCCGGCCTTTGTGGAGACTGCGCGCTCGGTCTATCGGACCAATGACGAACGCGCGGCGATCAAACGCCAGATCAACGACGTGCTGGGCAGCTTTATCGTCGAAGAAAAGAGCTACTCGGCGTATTGAGCGGCAGCCCGCGGCGGCATCACGCAGAGTCCGCCGGTTCCGACCAAAGGCGCTGAGTGGCGGGGGGAGGGGCAGGAGCGGCTATTTCTGCTCTGAAGGCTGCCCCCTTATGCCGGTTGGGTTGGAAATACCAGGAAGGATCCTGTTCGAGACGCGGTGAGACTCGCTCTTTCGCGAATGCCAGAAGCTGTGGGCTCCAACCGTAGCGCCGTGCCGTAATCTGCAACGAGCGAGCGGCATCCAGGAATCTGAAGAATCTCATGAGATAGGTCTCAATGGTGTTCAGATAGTGTGTGAACTCGACCTGGACGGGCGTGCCATACTCGGCCCGGGCTTTGGCGACGCCGGATGTGCAAGCACTCGCGATCGCGCGGGCGAGGAGCTTCGGATCCTCGTCGGTAAGTTCCAGAACCTGACGCTCATGCAGGTCAAAATACTCGAAGTCATGAGCGAACGAGGCAAAGACCGAGGTCGAGGCCTTCAGGACCTGGACCATGGGCAGAATGCGGGCCGCGGTTGATGAGGCGGCGACCGTCCCACCGCTGCCTGTTCCGACGAAGAGCGAGACGTGATGGGTCAGGTGCGAGACTTCCCGCAGACTCAAGGTGCCTGCATAGAGCGAACGCTCATCTCGAAGCTCCATCGGCAGGTGCGTGGAGAAGATGACGCGAGAGTGCGGGAGTAGCGCATAAATCTCCGCAGCGATGTCCTGCGCGCTCTCAGGGGTCACGGAGGATTGTCCGCTCTTCGACGAGCATTCGAACAGAATGGTGTGCTCGGTGTCCGGAAGCCGGTTTTCACGGGCAAAGTCTTCGACCCGGGCGATTTCCTCGTCCGTCAGGCAAATGACATTCTCGATCGGCACGGTAATGGGCCGGCCATATGCGCGCAACAGCGACGAACGCACAGTTCCGTCGTAGTTCTGGAAGTTGTTCGGCCAAATCTGCGAGAGCAGAATCAGGCCGAAATTGCGTTGCTGGTACTGGCGGTACGCCTCACGCTCGAACACCCGCCAGGCCATCTCATGATAGCTCCAGTCGGCAACGGGAATTTCCCATACGGCATCGATGTCAGGGTTGTTGACCAGCAGGCCCTTGCACTGGGTCGAGACGGCCCAGCAGATTTCCGCCTCCGGGAAATCCGCACGGAGCTGGCGCGCCAATATCGTTGCGTAGAGGCAATCGCCTCCCGCACCCAGCTGCCCCAACAGAATGCGATCCATGACCGTTTCTTGTCCCTAGTTTCTGGCCGTTCATGCAGGCAGGTTCTGGCCGGCGCAAGCAGCTCATGCTTCGCCGAAGGCGATCGCGTCGATGATGTCCTGGATTGTCTTTTGCGGCCGTCGTCCCGCCACCGCGGCCAAGATCGAAATATCGACCTGGAAATCAGGGCCGGGATCCCGGCGCGGACTCGATTCCACGATATGGTCCGCGATGTCGTGTCCGTGCCGGCGAAACGCCTCAGTGACGGCCTCGCGCGCCAGTACCGTGCGCCCCGATGCGACGAGGAGTTCGCTGACCGGCGGGGCAAAGGCGAGGTCTGCGACGATATCCATGATCTCGTCGGCGGAGCTCCAGTCAAGCCTGAAGTCGAGCGTATTGATACGGGTGGGCTGGCGTTCGCCCTTATTGGCGGAACGCAGCGCCGCCGCGATCGTAGGAAGGAAGAACTGCTGCGGCCGACGCGGTGAATCGTGGTTGAACAGGACGAGATTGGTGCTCGAAACCGCGTGGCGGCGTGCATATTCTGCCATGAGGTCGCGCGCTGCGAGCTTGCTGACGCCATAAAGGCAGGTCGAGCGCATTGGGCTTGATTCGTCGAGGATACCCGCCCATGGCTCCGCGAACACCTTGGCTGAGCCAGCATAGAATATTCGCATGCCGGGAGAGCTGACGCGGGCGTGTTCAAGCAGCGCATGAAGCGCAAAGACGTTGACCTGCATCAGTTCGCGCCAGACGGGTTCATAGGAGAACCCGGCACCGATCGCGCCATGGACTGCCGCAAAATGGCAGGCGACATCGGGCCTCACCTCATCGAGCAGCGTCGCAAGCGCCTCTGCGTTGGTGAGATCAAGCGCGACATAGCGAAACCGGTCCGCTGGAAATGCGCGCCGTGACGCGGCATCGCGGCCGATTCCCACGACTGTGTGCCCCCGGCGCAAGAAAGCATCAGCCAGATAGCTCCCATCCTGACCGTTGACGCCGAGGACAAGTACCACGCTCATTGCGAACTCAACCCTGCGTGCCCGGGTGCAGGGCGTCGAGATAGGCGATCTGGTCGTTCGATCGCTCCACAGCCTCGTCGTAATTCTCCGCCGAGACGATTTCGATATGCGGCAGGGGGAAAATCATCTTCGTGCCGGCCAATATGGCGTCGCGCTCACGCCGAAGAAACTCCGCCCGGAAGTGCCAGGGCAAGACGAGATAATAGTCCGGCTCGGATGCGCGGGATTCTGCCTCGGAGATGATCGGGATATCGGTTCCCAGCGTTTTGGCACCAACCTTCTGCGGGTTACGGTCCGCGGCGCAATCGACCATGACGCGGTTGATGCCGTACCATTGCAGCAGGACATTGCCCTTGGTCGATGCGCCGTAGATGTGGATGCGCTCGCCCCTGGCGCGGATGTCGAACAGCAGCGTGTTCAACTGCCTCTTGAGGGTTTCGATGCGGCGCTGGAACTCGATATAGGGCTGGTCGGTATCCAGCTCCATCTCGAACTCTTTGATCCGCACCCTGTGCAGATGAGCGCGATCCTCCGGCGAGCCGTGGCTGCTGTTCGTCGCCTGGCAGGCGTAGCAACGAATGCTGCCGCCGTTGCTGTCATTGAGCTCGACCTTGAACAGGCGAAGATCGGCCTGGGCAGCGATCCACTCAAGGACAGCCAGGCTGTAATACTCGAGATGCTCGTGGCAGATCGTGTCAAACGAGTTCTGCAGCAGCATCAGTGGCAGGTAGGACATCTCGAAGATCCAGATGCCGTTGGGCGAGAGAAGACGCTGGACACCTCTGGCGAAGCTGACCGGATCTTCCAGATCATAGTACATCGCGATCGAGGTCACGATATCGACCTTGCCTGCCGGGATGGCGGCTGTGGCCTGTTCCGAAGGGAATACCGTGTTGATGACGGTGACGTCGCTGCTGATCTCGTTGGCGATGTCCGAGGGGTCGACGCCGAATTTTCTGATGCTGGCAGGAAACACGTTGAGCAAGGTGCCGTCATTGCACCCGATGTCGAGAACTGTCGCCGTATCCTCCGGCACGATCTTGCGGGCACTGGCCACGATGCCTGCGAGATGGTCGCGCATGGTCTGGTTCGTGCCAGAACGGTACCAATAGTTCGCGTAGAGGATTTCGGGCGGGAAGGAATGGGCGAGCTGCAACAGGCCGCAGCCATTCTCGTTGCGCGTAACGTCGCAGCGGACGAGTTGCGTGGGCAACTTGCGGATAGGCGGCATCAAGGTGCCGGGTTTGACGAAGGACCCCTGCAGATATTGTGCGCCGAGATCGATGACGGGGGACAGGTGAGCCGAGCCGCAAACGCGGCAGGTCTGACGATAGCGTGGATGCAATTCAACCTCCTATCGGCGATGCGCCGGTGACACATGCTGTCACGCTTGCCGAGCGTACTGGCGCGACCCGAACCTTCGTGCGCGTTGCCTATCCCACGGGCTGAATTGTGGCAAATCGATCCAACCCCACCGGGGAAAGTCGGGTCCGATCGGGATTGACTTGCTCCAGGCATTGGGGTTGACAGTGGGCCGAGATGATGCGGCGGCCATGCTGCTTTCGGCCAAATCCCGTCATATTGGACAAGACCCTGACGATCTCCCGAACCGATAGTCCTTCGGGGCGGTGCCTGGCGGCGTGATGGCTGCGGGCGTATCGGGGAGGTCGGCGATAAGGACAAGCAGGAAACGTAGATGGTGATCATGTCTGACGCGGTGTCGCCGATGGAAGGGGCGGCGTTCCAGGCCGCGGTTCTGCTC
>NZ_JBFTLD010000329.1:0-6774 GCF_056396265.1 Allobosea sp. 05T422_2
TTGCTGGGTCAGCGCCTTCTCCTGCAGGGGGGTCCCGGGGGCCAGGTGCATGTTGACGATGGCCTCGTAGAGCTCGTCGTAGATCACCGTCGCCGTGGTGACGCGTCGCTGCGGCGGACGAAGGCCGGACTTCGCCGACCGCCCCCGCGGGACGGGCCCCTCCGCCGTTTCATGCTCCCCCTGGCGTTCCATCGCTCTCGCCTGTTCGGCCTGTGCAGCACCGCTCAAGGCGGTTTTGACATACTAGTATCTTAGTGTATCAGTTTATCAAGGCTCAAAGGAAGGCGCTTGGTTGGAACGCCACAAAACCAGCTCGCTACCGCTCGAAGCGCATGCCCGTCCGCGCTCATCCGTCTGTTGGGCATGACGGGGCAGGGTTCGCTACACTTGCGGGCTGGGATCGAGGCCGCGCTCGTGCAAGCATGGGCGGATACAGCTCGCCGCCTGACACCAGCTCCGACGACTGCAGACGCTTTGATGCCTGAAGTATCTTTGACGCCCGAAGTAGGTTTGACGTCCGAAGACTTCCGCGCGCACCGGCGCGCCAAGAACAACAAGTTCAAACAAAAACAAAATCTGGAAACGCACCAATCGAGGGAGAAAGTCGATGAGCGCCTATTCTGTTAACCGTCGAGGGTTGCTTGGCGCCGGCGCCGGTATCGCTGCTGCTTCGCTGCTGGGCCTCAAGCCCGCAGCTGCGCAGCAAAAGGACATCAGGGTATTCTGGTGGGGCTCGCAGGAGCGTGCCGACCGTACCAACCGGGCCGTCGATGCTTACAAGAAGGCGAATGCCGGCATCGAAGCCAAGACCGAGTTCGCCGGCTGGAGCGATTACTGGCCGCGCCTCGCCACACGGGTCGCCGGGCGCAATGCGCCGGATCTGCTCCAGATGGACTACCGGTACATGTTCGAATACGCCCGCCGCGGCGCGATCGTGCCGCTGGACCAGTACATCGGCAACGCGCTCAAGATCGAGGATTTCGGCAAGGCCAATCTCGAATCCTGCAGTGTCGACGGCAAGCTCTTCGGCATCAATCTCGGCGTGAACTCGTCCTGCGCCGTGTTCGATCCGGCGGCATGGGAGGCGGCTGGCGCCGCTCCGCTGGCGTTCGGCAACAGCTGGGACGAGTTCGTCAGCAAATGCGCGGCCTTCGCAAAGGGCAACAAGCGCAAGAAATTCTACGCCACCATGGATGCCAGCGGCCATGAGCCGGGCTTCGAGCTCTGGCTCGTGCAGAACGGCAGGGCGCTCTATGGCGAGGATGGAAAGCTCGCCTTCGACGAAAAGGACGCGGGCAACTGGTTCAAGCTCTGGGCCGAACTGCGCAAATCGGGCGGCTGCGTACCGCCGGATGTCCAGGCCCTCGACAAGTCGACGCTCGACACCTCGACGCTCACGCTCGGCTATGCCGCGACCGCGTTCCCGCATTCCAACCAGTTCGTCGGCCTCCAGCAGCTCAACAAGGCCAAGCTCGACATCACCGCCTTCCCGGTCACGGCGGGCGGCAAGCCGGGGCAGTATCTGAAGCCGTCGCAGATGTGGTCGATCGCCTCGGATTCGAAGAACCCCGAGATCGCGGTCAAACTGGCGAACTTCACCGTGGCGGAGGCGGGCGGCGCAAAGATCCTGGGCGTCGAGCGCGGCGTGCCGGCATCCTCCGGCATGCGCGAACTCCTCGGACCGGACTTGGACGAGGTCAGCAAGAAGGTCGTCGATTATATCGGCAAGCYCGGCCCCTACACGGCCAAGCTGCCGCCATCTCCACCCAAGGGTGCCGGCGAAGTCGCCTTCGTCCTGGAGCGGGTCAGCCAGGAAGTCGCCTTCGGTGTCTCACCGGAAGAGGGCGGCAAGAAGTTCGTCACCGAGGCCGCGTCGATCCTCAAACGCGGGTGACGCGATGGTGTCCTTTACCGCAGGTGACGCGGTAGAAAGGCGCCCGGCGAAGCCCGGGCGTCTCAGCCGCTTCTTTTTCGCCGGCAACGGCGCKGGCTACATGTTCCTCGCGCCCTGGCTGATCGGCTTCCTCGGTCTGACCCTCGGCCCGGCGCTGGCCTCGCTCTACTTGTCCTTCACCGACTACGACCTGCTGCAGTCGCCCAAATTCGTCGGCATGGACAACTATGTCCGCATGGCCACGGGGGACGCGAAATTCGCGGCGGCGATGAAGGTGACCTTCATCTATGTCATCCTCTCCGTGCCGCTGAAGCTGATCTTCGCTCTGGCGCTGGCCATGGCGTTCAACCGCGGCATCAAGGGCCTGCCGTTCTACCGCGCGGTGTTCTATCTGCCGTCGCTGCTTGGCGGTTCGGTCGCGATCGCTGTGCTCTGGCGCCAGCTCTTCGCTGCCGACGGCCTGGTGAACTCGGTGCTCTCGGTCTTCGGCATCGACGGTCCGAGCTGGATCTCCAACCCGAACTACTCGCTCTACACGCTGGTCGTGCTCTCGGTCTGGCAGTTCGGCTCGCCGATGATCATCTTCCTCGCCGGCCTGCGCCAGATTCCGCAGGACATGTACGAGGCGGCGAATATGGACGGCGCCTCGAAGGCGCGGCAGTTCTTCAGGATCACCTTKCCGCTGCTGACGCCGGTGATCTTCTTCAACTTCGTCATCCAGACGATCGACGCGTTCAAGGCCTTCACGCCGTCCTTCATCATCTCCGCCGGCACGGGCGGGCCGATCAACTCGACGCTGTTCTACACGCTCTACCTCTATCAGGAGGCCTTCGGCTTCTTTCGCATGGGCTATGCCTCGGCGCTCGCCTGGGTGCTGGTGCTGATCATTGCCGTCTTCACGACCTTCTCGTTCCTGTCGGCGCGCTACTGGGTGCACTATGATGAATGACGCCGCGCATGCCGCCCCGCCCGGCGATACGCCGGAGCGGTCCATCCTGCACTCCGTGCTGATCCACTCGCTGCTGATCGGCGTCTCGTTCCTGATGCTCTATCCGCTGCTCTGGATGGTATCGGGCTCGGTGCGCCCGGCCGACGACATGTTCGGCGGGCAGACCTCGCTGATCCCGTCGCAGGTGACGCTGCAGGCCTACAAGACCGGCTGGTTCGGCCTGCAGGTCAGTTTCGGCACGTTTTTCCTGAACTCGCTGGCCATTTCGGTGCTGGCGACGATCGGCAACGTCATGGCCGCCTCGGTCACGGCCTTTGCCTTCTCGCGGCTCGAGTTCTTCGGCAAGAGCTTCTGGTTCGCGTTGATGCTGGGCACGCTGATGCTGCCCTATCACGTGACCCTGATCCCGCAATATGTCCTCTTCCTGAAGATGGACTGGGTGAACACCTGGCTGCCTCTGGTCGTTCCGAAATATTTCGCGGTCGACGCCTTCTTCATCTTTCTGATGGTCCAGTTCTTCCGTGGCCTGCCGCGTGAACTCGACGAGGCGGCGATGATGGATGGCTGCAGCGCYTGGCGSATCTACTGGAAGATCRTGCTGCCRCTSTCGCTGCCGGTTCTGGCGACCGCCGCGATCTTCTCCTTCATCTGGACCTGGGAGGATTTCTTCGGGCCGCTGATCTATCTCGGCGACATCCACAGCTACACCGTGCAGATCGGCCTGCGCTCGCTGATCGACTCGAGCGGCACCTCGGACYGGGGAGCGCTGTTTGCGATGTCGGTGCTGTCGCTGATCCCGATCTTCCTGATCTTCCTGTTCTTCCAGCGGCTGCTGATCGAAGGCATCGCCACGACCGGCATGAAGCGCTGAGGATGCCCGTGATGAGAGTGCTGAACTTCGCCGTGATCGGCATCAACCACGACCACATCCATGGTCAGATCGGCGCGCTCCGGCGCACCGGTGCCACCTGCGCCGGCTTCTACGCGGCCGAGGACGATCTCGCGGCCGCGTTCATGGCCAGGTACCCGGAGATCCCGCGTGTCACTGAGGCGGCCCGGCTCCATGAGGACCGGGCGATCGACCTGGTCGTGAGCGCTGCCGTTCCCGCCGACCGCGCCGCGATCGCGATCACCGCGATGCGCCACGGCAAGGACGTGATGCTGGACAAGCCGGGGGTGACCAGTCTGGCCCAGCTGCATGAGGTCAAGGCGGTGCAGGCCGAGACCAGGCGGATCGTCTCGATCATGTATTCCGAGCATTTCGAGGTGGCGGCGACGGTGAGGGCCGGCGAGCTGGTGGCGRCAGGCGCGATCGGCGAGGTCGTCAACCTGATCGGCATGGGCCCGCACCGGCTCCGCAAGCCCGAGCGCCCGGGCTGGTTCTTCGAGCGCGAGCGCTATGGCGGCATCCTGACCGACATCGCCTCGCATCAATGCGAGCAGTTCCTGTTCTTCGCCGCAGCCGACGACGCCGAGATCCTCTCCGCCTCGGTCGGCAACCGCGCCAATGCCGACCGGCCTGGCCTGCAGGATGTCGGCGACATGCACCTGCGCACGCAAAATGGCGTCACCGGCTATATCCGCGTCGACTGGTTCACGCCCGACGGGCTGCCGACCTGGGGCGATGGCAGGCTGACCATCATCGGCACGCAGGGCACGATCGAGCTGCGCAAGTATGTCGACATCGCCGGCCGTCCGGGCAAGGACCATCTTTTCCTCGTCGACCGCAGCGGCATGCAGCATATCGACTGCTCGGCTGTGGAGCTGCCCTATGGCCGCCAGCTCGTAGCCGACGTCTTGGACCGGACCGAGACGGCGATGCCGCAGGCGCGCTGCTTCAAGGCGATGGAGATCGCCCTCAAGGCTCAGCACCTTGCCGAGACCGGCAGGCTGCCGAGCGCATCGTCCCAAGAGGCTGCCTGATGAGTGAAGTGAAATCCGTCGCGGTGGTCGGCTGCAATATCGGCCGCTCGCATATCCTCGAAGGCTATGCGCCACGGCCCGAGCGCTGGCGCCTTGCCGCGGTCTGCGACCTCAATCAGGAGCGGCTCGACAAGGTCGCCGACGAGTTCTCAGTCGAAAGCCGTACGCAGCATTTCGACGAGCTGCTCGGCCGCGACGATATCGACGTCATCGATATCGCGACCCCGCCGGCGACCCATCTCGAGCTCGTTACGAGGGCGCTCGCCGCCGGCAAGCATGTCGTCTGCGAAAAGCCGCTGGTCGGTTCGCTCTTCGACGCCGACCGCCTGCTCACGGCGGAGGCGCAGAGCGGGCGCATCCTGATGCCGGTCTTCCAGTACCGCTATGGCGACGGGGTGCAGAAGGCCAAGCGCATCATCGATTCCGGCATCGCCGGCACACCCTATCTCGGCACGGTCGAGACCCATTGGAAGCGCACGGCCGCCTATTACGACGTGCCATGGCGCGGCAAATGGGAGACCGAGCTCGGCGGCGTGCTGATGACCCATGCCATCCATATCCACGACATGCTGACCTATTTGATGGGGCCGGTGGCGAAGCTGTTCGCCCGCGCCGTGACGCGGGTCAACGCCATCGAGGTCGAGGATTGCGTCGCCGCCTCGCTGGAGATGCAGAGCGGCGCCCTGGTCGCGGCCAGCGCGACGCTGGGCGCGCAAAACGAGATCAGCCGCTTCCGGCTCTGCTTCGAGAACGTGACCTTCGAGAGCGGCGGCGGCTGCTATTCGCCCGGCGACGATCCCTGGACGGTCCTGCCGGCGAATGACGCCGTGGCGGCCCGGATCGAGGCGTTGCTGGCCGACTACCAGCCGGTCGGACGGCGCTTCCTCGGCCAGATGGATGCGTTCCACGAGGCCTTGAACGGGCGGGCGCCGGTTCCGGTGACGATCGCCGATGCGCGCCGGGCGCTGGAACTGGCGACGGCCTTCTACCAGTCGGCGCAGACCGGCGMGGATGTCTCACTGCCGATCGGGCCGGATCACCCGAAATACACGAGCTGGCGCCCGAACGGGCACTGAACCGGGACAAGAACACCAGGACCGATCGCTGTCACACGGCCGGAACGGCGGGGCTGATCGGCAAGATGGGGAGGACGAGATGGCGACGAGCATCAAGCTCAACAAGGTGGTGAAGCGCTACGGCGCAGTCGAGGTCATCCACGGCATCGACCTTGCGATCGATCCGGGCGAGTTCGTCGTCTTCGTCGGCCCCTCGGGCTGCGGCAAGTCGACCTTGCTGCGGATGATCGCCGGGCTGGAGAAGATCACCGGCGGCGACCTCCTGATCGACGGCGAGCGCATGAACGATGTCCCGGCCTCGCAGCGCGGCATCGCCATGGTGTTCCAGTCCTACGCGCTCTACCCGCACATGACCGTCTACAAGAACCTGKCCTTTGGCCTGGAGACGGCCGGCTACAGGAAGGCCGAGATCGACGAACGCGTGCAGCGTGTCGCCAGGATCCTGAAGATCGAGAGCTATCTGCAGCGCCGCCCCCGCGCCCTGTCCGGCGGCCAGCGCCAGCGCGTCGCCATCGGCCGGGCGATCGTGCGCGAGCCCAAGATCTTCCTGTTCGACGAGCCGCTCTCCAATCTCGACGCCGAGCTGCGCGTGCAGATGCGTGTCGAGATTGCCAAGCTGCACCAGGACCTCGGCAACACGATGATCTACGTCACCCATGACCAGGTCKAGGCCATGACCATGGCCGACAAGATCGTGGTGCTGCGCGACGGCATCGTGATGCAGGCCGGCGCGCCGCTCGAACTCTATAACCGGCCGGCCAACCAGTTCGTTGCCGGTTTCATCGGCTCGCCGAAGATGAACTTCCTGGCGGCGCGCGCCAGCGCTGCGGCCAACATGATCGAGGTCGCCGGCCGCAATGTCTCCCTCGATGCGGCTCTGGCCGTGCGCCAGGACGAGCCGCTGACCTTCGGCGTCCGCCCCGAGCATATCG
>NZ_JBFTLD010000330.1:0-6755 GCF_056396265.1 Allobosea sp. 05T422_2
GGCTACAAGGGCGGGCAGGGCAAGACGCCCTATCACGGCTACTACTACAAGATCCTCAAGCGCCAGGGGKCCGCGGCGCCAGGCGGAAGCCTCGACTATGTCGTCGGCAGCAAGATGATCGGCGGCTTCGCCCTGCTCGCCTATCCCGCCGAATACGGCACCTCCGGCGTCATGAGCTTCATCGTGAACCACGAGGGTACGGTGTATCAGAAGGATCTGGGACCCAAGACCAGCCGGATCGCGACGCGGATGCGCTCATACGATCCCGACAAGACCTGGGAGAAGGTTTCGGTGCCGCAGAGTTGATGGCAGTCCACCTGGCGGACACGACCGGGAATGGCTTTGGGGCCGATGATGCCGGACAATCGCGAGGTCGAGCTGAAACTCATTCCCATGAGTGGGGACCTCGAGCACTATGCCCGGGCGGCCAAGGCGTTGGGGACAAGCGGGAAGGGCAGGACACGGCGCCTGCACTCCGTCTACTTCGATACCCCCAAGCTCAAGCTGCGGCGCAAGGGCTATTCGCTTCGCATCCGGCATGACGGCCGGAAGAACATCCAGACGGTCAAGTCGAGTGGCGCCGGAGCGATCATGCGCGGCGAGTGGGAGTGCGCCGTCGCGACCGATGCACCGTCGAAGGATACGCTCGCAGGGACGCCTCTGTGCGATGTGCTGGGCGACCGCGACCTGAGCAACTTGCGAGCGGTTTTCAGCACGCAGGTCAGGCGCAGGACCTTCGTCATCATGCGCCCCGATGCGACGGTGGAACTGGCGCTCGACATCGGAGAGATCCAGGGCGATGGCCGGTCGCTGCCGATCTGCGAGGCCGAGCTCGAACTCGCAAGCGGCACGCCGACTGCGCTCCTGAGCTGTGCCCGTGATCTGGCATCGATCGTGCCCTCGCTGCCGGTATTGTCGTCCAAGGGCGAGCGCGGCTTCCGGCTGAGCGCGGGTTCCCCGCAGAGCGCCGTCAGCGAACTGTCCTTCGATGTCACGCCGGGCATGAGCACGGAACAGGCCATCCAGAGCACGTTCTCCACTTGCTTCACCGGACTCTTCGATAACTTTGCCCTGCTCGCGGCGGGCGGCGGCGGCGAGGCGCTGCATCAAGCACGGGTCTGCATTCGCCGGATACGGGCGCTCGCCTCATTGTTCGAGCCGGCCCAGCAATGGCGAGGTGACAATGACCTTTCGCCACGGCTTCGCTGGCTGACCCAGTTTCTTGGTGCATCCCGCGAGGTCGATGTCCTCTGCGAGACCGTCCTGGCAGCGCTCGGCGCCAGCTATGGCAGCGCCCCGGGCGTTGCGGATCTGAGAGCGGTCTTTGAAACCCGGGGCGAGCACGCTCGTGAAACGGCGATCGACTATCTGAAGTCGCCGGCAGCCCTGGAGCTCAGCCTCGACCTGCTCGGCGCGCTGGCACGAACCTCGCCGACGCCGCAACAGGCCGAGCTGCTCCAGATGCCGATCGGGCGCTATCTGAGACGCGAACTTCGGCCGCGACTGAAGTCTTTCCTCAAGCGCTGCCGGCACATCGAACGGCTCGATCCACCCGAACAGCATGAGGCGCGCGTTCGCGCCTAGAAGCTCCGCTACATGATCGACCCMTTCGGTGCGCTTCTGGCCCGGCGAAGCTTCTCCAGCCTCATCGAGCCTCTCCAGACAATCCAGCGCGTCCTTGGCGACCTCAATGACCGCAGGACCGGTGAAGCCTTGCTCATGAGCTATGTCGAGGAGGTGCTGGGCGGGGATAGCGGCGGCAGCCGCATTCTCTTCGCCGCCGGCCTTGCAACTGCGCTCTGCCGCGCTTCCGACACCAAGGACGTGACGGATAGCGCGGCGGCTGCCCGCTCCAGGCTGGAGCGTTCTGATCTCGACTTCGACGAGGGAGAGGATTCCGGCCTGGCATAGCCTGCGCCGCTGGGCTCGCCGGACAAGGCGCAAGGAAGCAATGATGTTCGGTCGCCTTCCAATCCTGAGCGGCTTCTCTGGCTTCTCGCCCGACTGGCTGCGCTTTGACGTGACCGCAGGCCTGGCGGTGGCGGCGGTCGCGATCCCGAGCGCCATTGCCTATCCCGCGATCGCAGGGCTGCCCGTCGAGGTGGGGATCTATGCGAGCATCCTGCCGCTCGTCGGCTATGCGCTCTTCGGGCCCTCCCAAAAGCTCATGCTTGGCCCCGATGCGGCGACGATGACGGTTCTTGCCGCGGTCATGGCCGCGATGCCTGCCGGCTCTCCCGAGGAGCGGGTCGCCACTGCTGCGGCGCTTGCATTGGCTGTCGGCATCCTCAGCCTTCTTGCCAGCACGGTCGGCCTCGGCGCCATCGCGGCCTTCCTGTCCCGGCCGATCCTGATCGGATTCATCAGCGGCATCTCGATATCGATCATGGTGGGCCAGATCGGTCGGCTGACCGGCGTGAAGATCGACGCCGACGGCTTGCTGGCCCCAGTCCTGGAACTGTTGCGAAGATCGGATCTGATCCATTGGCCATCGGTGACGCTGGGAGCGGCGATGCTGGCGCTTCTGCTGATCCTGCCACGCCTGCGCTTTCCGATCCCGGGGCCTCTCGTCGTCGTCGTCGTTGCAGCCATCGCCTCCCATCTGTTCAATTTCGAGGCGATGGGTATCAAGGTCGTCGGCCGCCTGCCAAACACACTCCCGGCCCTGTCGTTTCCCACCGGGGCTGCCTTGCCGCTGCGCGAACTCGTGCTCGGCGCCGGGGCCGTCTGGCTCGTCGGCGTCAGCGCCGGGCTCGTCAGTGCGCGCAGCTTCGGGGTGCGCGGCAATTTTCCGATCGATGCCAACCGCGAGCTCGTCGGCATCGGCGCGGCCAATATCGCATCGGGATTGTTCAGCGGCTTTCCGGTCACCATCTCGGATTCGCGTACAGCGATAAACCTGGCTGCCGGAGCACGATCGCAACTGGCCGGGCTGGTTGCGGCCGGCGCGCTGACGGCGCTGCTGCTCTACCTCAATCAGGCGCTGCGCGTGCTGCCGGTGCCGGCGCTGGGCGCCATTCTGGTCGCAGCGGCGTTGAATCTCATCGACATTTCCGGCTTGAGGGAAACCTGGCGCATCAGCCGGGTCGAGTTCGTCTTTGCGCTGATCAGCATGTGGGGAGCGATCAGCCTGGGGGTGTTGAGCGGCGTGGTGATCGCCATTGCTGGGACCCTGCTTCATCTGCTGCTCAAGGACATGCGACCGCGCGATGCCTTGCTCGGGCGCGCTGCCGGCAGGCCGGGCTTCTACAAACTTCATCGGGTACAGGAGGCGCGGCCCGTTCCAGGGCTGGTGATCTACCTGGTTCAGGGCAGCGTGCTGTTCTTCAATGCCGAATACGTCAAAGCCCGGATCGAGGGTATCGTCGATGCGGCACCGCCGGGGACGCGCTGGCTCGTGATCGACGCCAGCGCGATCGCCCAGATCGATTCAACTGCTGCGGTCATGCTCGGTGAGCTGCAGGGGTGGCTTGCAGAGCGCGGCGTGACGCTGGCCGTCGCGGAGCTGCACCGGGATCCGATGGACATCCTCAGGCGATCGGGTTTTCTCGATGCGATTGGGCCAGGGTTGATTTTCGACGAGCTTCAGGATGCCGTCGGCGCCTTTGAAGCCGAGCGCCGCGTCATTCCAGCAGGCTAAGGCATCGGCCCGAAAAGTGGATTCCGGTTTTTGGGAAAGCCGATGCAAACACAAAAGGTTAGATTATCGGACCGGATACGGTTTCCGGTTCGATGATCTAACCGGCCGGCCGCGAGCGGGCCTCCCGAATGAGGATGTCGACGCTGACGATGAAGACCCAGACCGGGAAGATGATCACGGTCCAATCCAGGAATTGGCTGCCGATCAGGATGATGGCGGCGGCGATATACCCTGTGATCGCCGTTGCGCGTGCGGCAATTCCGGTGCGCAGGACGATCGTCGAGGCCGTCATCAGGAAAACGCCCGCCATTTTCAGGGCGTAGATGCTGGTCAGGTGATAGGCGAGCGACCGCGCAAGCATGAAGGTCATCGATCCCGGCAGGTCCCTGGGAAGCGCGGAATAGGCGATGAGGATGGCTCCGACCGAAGAAGCGGAGACGAAGAGCAGGCCGATGAACAGAAGACCGCTTCCGAGAAAGACCGTCGCAAACAACTTGTCTTCGGCCGCCCCCATCCGGTCGCGGAGGACACCGACGAACCACAGGAACGCGATGCCCGCGAACGGGATCAGGTTGAGCGCGAGCGACACTTTCCAGGATTGCGGACCCAGCCAGTCGCCAGGGTCTCGCGGGTCCAGCCGCACGGTGTCGAGGATCAGAAAAAGCGAGGTAAGCAGCAGCACCGAAAAAAGGATCCCGGCGGCGGYGGCAGCCCTCGGGGTCTTCAGGCCCTTTGCCGGATGCGGGTTGTAGCCACTCGCTAGGGGGTCGGTTGTCATCGTGGTCCAACCCTTCTTTCAAAACGGCTCCAGAACGCTGACGAATCTCCGGGAAACACGCCGTTTTGTCAGGCGCCAGGTTCCCATTGGTTTGTTGCGGTGGCAATCGAACTGCACGGACATGATGCAAGGCTGGCTGGCTCTGCCCGACTGATCGCAAGTCATTGCTACGAGATAAGGCCCAGTTGCTCCGCGGAGAGGACAAGCTCGGCTATCGAGCGTGCGGCCATCTTTTCCATCACATTGTGCCGGTGAGCCTTGACGGTGCGAATGGTGGTTCCGAGTTCGTAGGCGATCTGCTTGTTCATCCGGCCTCGCGCCACAAGAGCGAAGACCTCGCGTTCCCGCGGGGTGAGGCTGCCGAGCCGGAGCGCTCGCGATACAGCACCATCGTCATTGTGCCTGGTGCGGCGACAGCGTGCGAGCGCCCGGTTTATCGCATCGAACAGCACGTCCTTGGTGACCGGCTTCGTCAGGAAATCCTCTGCGCCGGCCTTGATCGTGCGGACACTGGTTGGAATGTCGCCATGACCGGTGAGGAAGATCACGGGCAATCGCGATCCGGCCGCATTGAGGCGGAGCTGAAGATCAGGGCCGCTCACGCCTGGAATATCGACGTCGAGCAGAATGCAGCCGTCCGTTCCTTCGTCGGGAAGCTGGTCCAGGAGCTCGGCTCCGGTCCCGTATGATTTCGTCTGGAAGCCGGAGGCTTCGAGCAAGCGAACCATTGCGGTCCTGAAGGAGATGTCGTCATCGACCAGATAGATATTGGCTGGCATGGAGGCGCTTCATGTCTTCATGGCGGGGAGATGGATGTGGAAGGCAACACCGCCATCATCGCGGTTGTCCACCCAGATCCGCCCGCGATGGGCGAGAATGATCTTCCTGCTGATCGCCAGGCCGAGCCCCATTCCATCGGCTTTGGTGGTGTAGTACTCGTCGAAAATTCTCGACAACGACTGAGGCGGGACTTTCGGTCCGTAGTTGATGATGGATATCTCGACGATGCCTCGTCCGTGAAATGCACTCTTTACGATGATATCTCTTCGAGAACTGCCATGGCCGATGATGGCATCGAGCGCGTTGATGGTGATGTTGAGGATCACCTGCTGAATCTGGATGGCATCGGCCGGGATCTCCGGAAGATTCTCGTCCAGCTCTGATCTCAGACCGATATCGTTTGCGGCAGCGCGGCTGGATACGAGCCGGAATGTATCGCGGATGCAGCGATTCAGATCGATCGTCTGAGCAGGCGATGGCGCGAGTCGGATCATGTTCCGCACGCGGTCGATGATCTCGACCGCGCGCATTTCGTCCCGTTTGATGTCCGCGACAATGTCCTGAAGCTCCGCGATGCTGGGGGCCGCATTCTTGAGGATGATCTCGGCCGCTTCAGTATTGATGAGGATTGCGCTGAGCGGTTGCTTGAGTTCGTGCGCTATGTACGCGGACATTTCTCCCAGCGAAATCCGCCGATTGACCGTCATGGCTTCCGAAATGAACTGACTTGCCTCCTGCTCGGCCACGGCGCGTCGTTGGCGTTCGAACAGGAACAGGAGGATCAGCAACGCTTGCAGGAAAAAGGCGATCGAGATGCCTGCGATCGACCAGCCATATTGTTCCCAGGCTGTGGGCCGACGAGCGACGATGTCTAAGTACTTGGTACTATTCAACACTTCGTCCGGTCCGGAGCCGAGGACGAGATTGAGGAGAAGGCCGGAGATCACCGCCAGCGCGAAGACGCCACAAAGGATCAGGTATCGATGCCGGCCGGCGTGCAGCGTCGCCGTCGGGATCTCGCCCCCCGCGCGAAATCGAACGTCCAGTGCTACCTCAGAGCGTTGCAATATGGCCTCCCGGTGGCTGCCTCACTTCGTTGCGTTTCAGCAGGTTTCCGCGACCCAGTGCCTCGCGAAACTCGTTTCCTGGTGGTCGTCCAGTTTCTGGCGCTTCGGCAGCTTGATCTTCTCGCGCGGCGGCGCCTCGTAGGGGATCGAGGACAGGATATGAGAGATGATGTTCAKCCGGGCGCGGCGCTTGTCGTCGGAATGGACGGCAAACCAGGGCGCCCAGCTCGTATCACTTGCCCGGAACATGTCGTCGCGGGCACGGGAATAGTCATTCCAGCGGCCATAGGATTTCAGATCCATAGGCGACAGCTTCCAGATCTTGCGCGGGTCGGTGATGCGCTCCTCGATCCGGCGCGTCTGCTCCTTCGGGCTGACCTCAAGCCAGTATTTCAGCAGGATGATGCCGGATTCGACGATGACTTTCTCGACGCTCGGGACTGCGAACAGGAAGGCCTGAGCCTGTTCCTCCGTACAGAACCCCATCACC
>NZ_JBFTLD010000331.1:0-6744 GCF_056396265.1 Allobosea sp. 05T422_2
GGTCAGCGAGGGGCGCACGACGCTGGTCATAGCCCATCGGCTCTCGACCGTAATCAATGCCGACGAGATCATCGTGCTGGACAAGGGCCTGATCGTCGAACGCGGCCATCACCGCGAGTTGCTGGCGGCGGATGGCGTCTATGCGGCGCTCTGGAACCGTCAKCGCCAGGTCGACGAGGCCAAGGCGACGCTGAAGCGCGCGACCGAGGAAGAAGAAGAGAGTGTGAGAGTGACCCTGACGCAGTAGTCGGGGCGACGGAATTCTCTCGCCAAACGCGGCCTGCTTCCTGCATGCTATACTCCGCCGGCTTCACACGAAGCCGGTGGAGCATTGCGGGGGCTGCTCATGTTCGATCCGACGACCTTCACCGGCTTTCATACCTGGCTCAGCCTGATCGCCATCGTGGCGGGTTTTCCCGTCGCCGCGGCCATGCTGAAAGGGCACACGCGGCCGCGCTGGACCGGAATTTTCCTCTCCACCGCGTTTGCCACCAGCGCGACGGGCTTCGGCTTTCCATTCAACGGCCTCCTGCCCTCGCATATCGTCGGTGCGATCTCGCTCATTCTGGTCGGCCTTGCCGGATACGCCCTCTACGCTCGCAGGCTCGATGGCGCCTGGCGGCGGATCTATGCGGTCACGGCGATGCTCGCCTTCTATCTGCTGATCTTCGTTGCGGTCGCGCAGGCTTTCATGAAGGTGCCGTTTCTCCAGGCCATGGCGCCGACCCAGTCAGAGCCGCCCTTCGCGATTGCCGAAGGGCTCGTGCTGCTGATCTTCGTGGTGCTGACCTATCTCGCCGCGCGCCGCTTCGTCCRCAGCCCGACGGCGCTCGCCTGAGGATTGCGTGGCTTGCGTGGCGATGGCTCGCTCCCACGCAACTGGCCGATCCTTGCCTGCCGCGGTGACACCATGCTGAAGCGCCTGCGCCTGACCGGGGCGCTTCTCTTCTCCATCCTGGCCGCGGACCGGGCCGCTGCCGCGACGGAGCAGGGCTGGGAGCTCTGGATCGTCAAGCCGGGACGGCCGGGCATCGTCCAGACGTGCTCGCTGCTCAGAATGTCGCCGTCGCCGCTGGAATCGACACTTCCTCCCGATCGGCAACCGCTTCGGCTCGATGAGGCGCTCTCGATACGCTGGCAGGGCGGATATCTCGTGCAGGGCGGCGCGCCCGAGAGCCCCGCAGCGAAGCGGGGCTGGAATCCGGCCGATAGTTGCTTCGTCCTGATGGTTGCGGGCAAGCCTGTMGCGGCCGGCGCTGTCCTGCCGCGAGCCTCCGCTCAGCTGCTTCGCTTCGATACTCTCGTGGTCCAGGAGGACCGGGCAGGCCAGCGGCTCGCCTTCGAACTGCTCCCGCATTTTCCGGCGGATGTCATGCTGCCGGCCCCTGCGCCCTGGGCGGCGGCGCTCGGTGCGCTCAGCCGCCCCTCAGGGGCCACGCGATGACGGCAGCGAAGCGCTTGCGAGCGGTGTTCGGGCTCGGCGCCAGCCTGGTCCTGGCGCTGTCGGCCATGCCTGTGCAGGCCTCCGGCACGAAGAAAATCGGCAACTGGGTGGTCATTACCAATGACCGGCAGGGCGGGCGCAAGGATGTCGCGGCGGTGCTGAGCGATAGAGAGGCCCATGTCGGCCTCGCGATCCGCTGCATCGAGGCCAGCCTGTCCATCGCCTTTCTGCCGCTGAACAATGACGGACTGTTCGGCAAGGCGGGGCGGGCGGCTGCATCCTTCGTTCAAGCCGATGGTCAGCCGGCGGTTGAACTGGCGGGCGCGGTCGGGGCGGACCGGGCCGTGCATGTTGCGCGCCCGGCGTCCCTACTCGGATTGATCCTCGGCGGGGCCGAGATGAGTGTGTTGATCCCGGCTCAGGGCAGCGGGGCGGTTTCTGCCGATTTCGACCTTGCATCCGGCCGGAGCGCGCTGGCCGAGCTTGTCGGGCAGTGCCCGGCCGACTGACGGCTACGCTCAGTCCAGCTCCAGCCGGTAGCGCAGCTTCAGGCGCTCGCCGCGGGCATAGCTTTCGTAGTTTTCCGGGATCGTGACCTCTTCGACGAGGACACAGCCGAGCCTTTCCAGCGTGCGGCGGGAGGCGAGATTGTCGGGCGTCGTCGTCAGCCAGAGTTCGCTGAGGCCGCACGCCTTGGCCAGGGGAAGCAGCGCCGTCACGGCTTTGCCGGCGAGGCCGCGCCCGCGATAGGCTGGCTCGACGGAAAAGCCGATCTGCCCGGCGAGATGGGTCAGGAGATAGCTCGCGCCTGGCCGCAGGCTGATCGTGCCGGCGGGCTCAGCCTCGGCCAGGATGTCGAAGCGATAGGCGGCGGCGCGCCAGGGCGAGGTTTCCGGCGAATAGCTCCTGCTCAGCCGCAGGCTGACATCGTCACAGCCAAGCCTGGCCAGAAGAGCCGTGTCGATATCGCCCGCCTCCGCCATGTCCCGCACTCCGCACCAATGCCATGGCTGCACTTCTAGCCGTTCCGCTGCCCTGTCTGGAAGACGCGGCGGCAAAGAGGCGKAGTTTCGTCTGCCACAAGGGGCGCGGCATGCGGCCTCTTCCCCCGGAGCGCCGAACCCCGTAAATCACGCGGCAATGCCTGCCGCCCCATTCGGGCCGCAGGGGAGCGTCACTCTGCCGACGCGCTGACAAGACCAAACAGGATTGCCCATGTCGCTCGTCGATTCCGTCCGCAAAGTGATCGTTCCCATCCACAAGGAGGGCTACGTCTTCATCGCGATCGCGCTGGTGGCGACGATCGTGCTCGCCAATCTTTGGTCGCCCTTCGGCTGGCTCGGCGCGATCATCACGATTTGGGTCTGCTATTTCTTCCGCGATCCCATCCGGGTCACGCCGCAACGCGAGGGGCTGGTGATCTCGCCGGCCGATGGCCGCATCAGCCAGATCGCCTCGGCGCTGCCGCCGCCGGAGTTGAACATGCCGGCCGAGCCGATGACGCGCATCTCGATCTTCATGAACGTCTTCGATTGCCATGTGAACCGCGCCCCGGTCTCGGGCCGCATCATCAAGATGGCCTATACGCCGGGCCTCTTCCTCAATGCCGAGCTCGACAAGGCGAGCGAGGACAATGAGCGCAACGCGCTGGCGATCGAGACCCCGGCCGGCACGGTCGGCGTCGTCCAGATCGCAGGCCTGATCGCGCGGCGCATCGTGCCCTTCGTCAAGGAGGGCGATGCGATTGCGACGGGCGAGCGTTTCGGCCTGATTCGCTTCGGCTCGCGCGTCGACGTCTATCTGCCGACGAGCGTGATTCCGCTGGTTGGCGAAGGCCAGACCGCGATCGCCGGCGAGACCGTGCTGGCCGATGTCTCGGCCAGCGAAACACGGCGCAGCTTCCGCGGAATCTGAGCGCTTTCGACATCCCGGAGCGCCGTGATGCGGCGCCCGGGATGATCGCCGACTGCTCCTAGCCTCCGGGCCTAAAACCGCGTATTCCGGCTGGCATGAGCGATCTCTTTCCCCCCTTCGAGCCCGAGCAGGCTGAATCGAAGCGCACGCGCTTCAAGGCGATCCCGTTTCGGCTGATCGCGCCCAATGTCATCACATTGCTGGCGCTCTGCCTCGGCCTGACCGCGATGCGGCTCGTGGTCGAGGGCAAGCTCGAATCGGCGACGATCTTCATCCTGATCGCTGCCGCGCTCGACGGCGTCGACGGCCGCCTGGCGCGCATGCTGAAGGGCACGTCGCGCTTCGGCGCCGAGCTCGATTCGCTCTCGGATTTCGTCAATTTCGGCGTCGCCACGGGCTATGTGCTCTGGATTTTCGTCCTGCACGATCTGCGCTCCTTCGGCTGGATCATCGTGCTGACGCTGGCCTGCGCCATGGCGCTCCGGCTCGCGCGCTTCAACGTGATGATCGACGATCCCAATCGTCCCGACTGGCAGAAGAACTTCTTCGTCGGTATGCCGGCGCCCGCGGGCGCGATCACCGCGATGCTGCCGCTCTATCTGCATTTCATCGGTGTGCCGGTGCAGGAATATGGCGCCCTGCTGGTCGGGATCTATATCCTGTTCATCGCCTTCCTGACGATTTCGCGCATCCCCTGCTATGCCGGCAAGACGCTCGGCACCCGCGTGCCGCGTGAGAAGGTGCTGCCGCTCTTCGTCGCGGTGGTGGTGGTGGCGGGGCTGCTCTTTGCCTACCCCTTCGAGATGCTGTCGCTGATCGTGCTGGCCTATCTCGCGCTGATCCCGATCAGCGTTGCGCGCTATCGCAAGCTCGAGCGCGAATACAACGCCGGCCTGGTGGAAGCTCCGTCCGAGCTCGCCAAGGCGTCCGTGTCGGATACCGACTAAAGCATCGGCTCGAAAAGTGGATTTGCGGTTTTCGGGATAGCCGATGCAAACGCACTGAAGCATCGGCCGGAAAAGTGTCGGGCCGGCTATAATCTAGCGGCGGCGGCTGCTCAGCCGCGCCGCATTGGCGCGGGTTCGTTTCGAGAATGGCTCGWGGGTGTTGCTGGTCGCCCGGGCGACCGCCTCGCTCATGTCGAGCTGGCTGAATGGGCTGAAGGCCAGATCCCACCAGAACAGGCTGACAGCCTGGCTCGCGGCGAGGCCGCTTTCCATCACCGCGGAAACCTTCTCGGTCAGGGCCTTCGTCGCCTCGCGCTGGCCGCGCCGGTCGCCGAGCGCGCCCTTGAGCAGGATCGGCATCCGCATCGCGATGGTCAGCCCGGCCTCGGCCTGCATCGTCATGACCTTGCTCACGAGCGCCTGCGCTTCCACTCCCGTTCCCAGAGCGGAACGCGGACGTCGGGTCGATGTGGTCATTTCGGTGAAGGGCTCCGGAACACGGGACAGGTCGGAAAGGACTCCGGCCTCGCAAAGAGGCCGCGTCTGCGGGCCGCAGGCTTTAATGTGTCAAGTGAAAGGCTGAAACGCAAGGGCGAGGCTGCGTATTTTATGCGCAGTGAACATAACGAAATGGGTATTGCGCTCCAGGATTGCATTCGGCGCGTGGCGGTTCAGAGAGATTTCGCAACCGGCGAAAATGATCTAGAGGCTTGGTCGGAGGGTGTCCGCCATGGGCGCCTGCGAGCCTTAGAGACGAACGCCCTTGAGTTTCTTCTCCACTCCCAAGCAGCCCGGCTGGCGGCCTATGCTGGTCCTGGCTTCGGCCTCTCCGCGCCGGCTGGCCTTGCTGGAGCAGGCCGGGTTGAAGCCCGACGCCATGCTGCCGTCCGATCTGGACGAGACACCGCTGAAAGGCGAGCGGCCGCGCGATCTTTCGCGCCGCCTGGCACGCGAGAAGGCGCAGGCCGCGCGGGAGGGCGCAAAGAGCCGCCCCGATCTCGAAGGCTGCTACATCCTGGCGGCCGATACCGTGGTCGCAGTCGGCCGTCGTGTCCTGCCCAAGGCGGAGATCGTCGATGAGGCGGCTGCCTGCCTGCGGATGCTCTCCGGGCGCGCCCATCGCGTCTATACCAGCGTAGCCCTGGTTACGCCGGGCGGAGCGATCCGTGACCGTATCGTCGAGACGCGCGTGCGCTTCAAGCGGCTCTCGACCGAAGATCTCGAGATGTATCTCGCCTCGGGTGAATGGCGCGGCAAGGCCGGCGCCTACGCGATCCAGGGCATTGCCGGCTCCTTCGTGGTCAAGCTCGTCGGCTCCTATAGCGGCGTGGTCGGCCTGCCGCTCTACGAGACGGTGAACCTGCTCGGCGGCGAAGGCTTCCCGATCCGCTTCGGCTGGATGAATGTCGGCTGAGCGTCAGCGCATCTTGCCCTGACCTGCGGTTATCCCGATCCTGTCGCCGCTGCCGCTTCGGCAGCGCAAGGCGCGCAACCAGGGATGGGGCCGATGACGGAACGCTTGAGGGGCAAGGTTGCAATCGTCGCGGGCGCAGGCTCGATCGGGCCCGGCTGGGGCAATGGCAAGGCAACCGCGACGATCTTTGCGCGTGAGGGCGCCAGGGTGGTCTGCGCCGATCTMAACCGCGATGCCGCCGAGGAGACGGCGGCAATCATCCAGAACGAGGGCGGCCAGGCCTTCGCGGTCCAGACCGACGTAACCCGGGCCGATTCGATCGCCGATCTCGTCGGCCAGGCGCTCGGCCGCTATGGCCGCATCGACATCCTCGACAACAATGTCGGCATCGCCGAGGTCGGCGGCGTCGTCGATCTGCCGCAGGAGACCTGGGAGCGCGTCTTCAAGGTCAATGTCACCAGCGCCTTCCTGGCGATGAAGCACGTCATCCCGGTGATGCAGCGCCAGTTCGAGGAGACGGGCGAGGGCGGCTCGATCATCAACATTTCCTCGATCGCCTCGATTCGCCACACCGGCGTGCCCTATGCCAGTTACTCCGCCACAAAGGCGGCGCTGAATCACCTGACCCGCACGACCGCGGTGCAATACGCGGCGCAGAAGATTCGCGTGAACGCGATCCTGCCCGGCCTGATGAAGACGCCGATGGTCGAGCATTCCGCCGGCCTCGCGCAGGCCTATGGCGAAGGCGACATCGCCGCGATGTGGAAGGCGCGCGATGCGCAGGTGCCGATGGGTCATATGGGCGAGGCCTGGGACGTGGCCTATGCCGCGCTCTTCCTTGCCAGTGACGAAGCGCGCTATGTCACCGGCATCGAACTCGTGGTCGATGGAGGCATCACGCTCAAATATGGCTGAGAATCAGGACACGTCACCCCCGCCGGCGCCAAGACCCTGCCCGATCTGCGGCAAGCCGGCGGTACACCGCTTCAGGCCCTTCTGCTCGTCACGCTGCCGCGACATCGATC
>NZ_JBFTLD010000332.1:0-12201 GCF_056396265.1 Allobosea sp. 05T422_2
CTCGTCGGTCCATTCCCGCCGCATCACAAGGGCGGTCGAGAAGCCGCGGGTCGGGTCGCTGCCGAGGAGCACCGTCCGAACGACGGCGGCGTCGAGTTGCGAGCCGATATAGGGCGCCGCGTCGACCGCGCCTGCGACCTGGGCCGTGATGCTGCCGGGGCGCCCCAGCATCTCGGCCTCATAGGTAACGCCCAGAATTCCGGCGCGTCCCAAGCGGGAGTTTCGGCCGGAGATGTCGCGCAGTGCCAAAGCGCCATGCAACGTCCATGGCCCGGACTGGTAGACGAGCCGTGCCACGCCATCCGGCATGCGGCCGGCCGCAACCGGCAGGGTCGAGGTCGTGCCCAACGCGGGATCTTCCATTGCAAGTGTCGCGATCCAGGTCTCCGTCAAGGGCAATTCCAGGGCCAACAGTCCGACGGTCCGACTTGGCACCCGCGTGCTGAAGATGAACTCGTCGCCCGTCCAGAAGCTGAAGCGCGAGGTGTCCAGGCCGAAAATCCAGGGCCCGACCAACACCGTCGCCTCGTCGAAAGTGAGTCCTGCGACATCGTCGGTCGGGCTCTGCATGGTGAAGGAGAAGGCGCTGCCGACGCGCAGCCCGGAGGCGAGATCATGCGACGTCGCGATGCGAATACTCGCGCTTGTCGGAAAGGATGTCAGGCTCGACTGCGGCAGGGAAACGGAGCGCGATGCCCGGACACTGTCATTCTGCAGGCCAGCGCTTACGGTGCCCGACACCGAGAGGCAGGTGGCGGAGCCGGGCAGGATCAGGCCAGGGATGCTGTCCTCGTCATCGTCCTCCTCCTCGTCATCGCTGCTTTCGTCCTCCATTTGCCGGCGGGGATCGGCCTCGCCGCCGAAGAGGGGCTCAAGCTCGGTCGGCGTGATCGTGCAACTGCGCGCAAGGCTCGGGGGGCGGGCGRGTTTCAKGCCCTTGGGCGGCGGGAGTGCGACTGCTTCCCCGGTCAGTGCTGCGAAGGCCGGCAAGGCAAGCAAGGCCGAGGCTGCGATCGCCCAGGTGCGATGCAGGCAGGGCTTCTCCTCAGCGCGGCCTGTCACGGCGGTCATCGGTGGCGGGCGGCTCCAAGGCATTGTTGTCAGTGGTCATCTGTCGTTACGGGATCCGGGTGTGTCAATTGCGCCGTGAGAGGGCGCACTCCCGTGATTGTCGGGGGCTGAGACCGGATTTCGTTTGTGCAGGTCGGGTGTGCTGGCTATTGCAGGACGATGACATCCACGTTTCTCGTCTTCCTGGGCGCCGGCATCGGCGGCGCGCTGCGACACGGCGTCAACTACACCTCGCTGAAATGGCTGGGGACGGGTTTTCCCTATGGCACAATGGCCATCAATATTCTCGGTTCGGGGATCATGGGGCTGATCGTCGGCTGGCTCGCCTTCAGGGCGGGCGAGGGCTGGTCGCAACAGGCGCGCCTCTTCCTGACCACGGGCGTCCTGGGTGGATTCACGACTTTCTCGGCCTTCTCGCTTGAGGCCGTTCTGCTCTGGGAGCGCGGCCAACTGGGCTTCGCCACCATTTATGTTCTGGGCTCCGTCGCGCTGTCTCTGGCAGCGCTGGTCGGTGGGCTCGCACTCGTCCGGGGGCTATCATGAGGCAAGGTGGCAAGGGCTCCGGCAGCAAGGGCTCCGGCGGCAAGGGGCAAACGGGTCGCGGCGGCAGGCCTCCCGCGGCCGGTGCCGGGAAGAAGCGGCCAAGCCATGACGCGCGCCGGCCGGCGCGCGCTTCGGGCCAGGCCAGGCCGGGCGAGGGCGAGGACGTCGCGCGCCGCGCACCGGTTGGCAGGTCGCCAGTGCAACGGGCACAGCGCCCAGCCGGACCGACGCGGGCCGAGGTCAAGGCCGTGACCGCAGAGGTGCTTGCCACCGGCGTTCAGCAACTCGTCGTGACGCCGGACGAGAACGAGATGCGGATCGATCGCTTCCTTGAGACACGCTTTCCGCAGCTGTCCTTCAGCCATATCCAGCGGATCGTCCGGAAGGGCGAGCTGCGCGTCAACGGCAAGCGCGCCGACAGCAAGGACCGGCTCGAGGCCGGCCAGACTGTGCGCATTCCGCCGCTGAAGCTCGAGCAGCAGGCGGAGCGTCCGCGGTCGGCCAGGGCCGATTCCGACACGGTCGAGTTCCTGCGCTCGATCACGCTCTACGAGGATGACGATGTCATGGTCCTCAACAAGCCTGCCGGCCTGGCCGTGCAGGGCGGCTCGGGCACCACGCGCCATGTCGACGGCATGCTCGATGCCCTGACCGGCAAGGACGGCCAGAAGCCGCGCCTCGTGCACCGGCTCGACAAGGATACGTCCGGCTGCCTCGTCATCGCCAAATCGCGCTTTGCGGCGGCGACGCTGGCAAAGACCTTTCGTTCGCGCTCGGCCCGCAAGGTCTACTGGGCGCTGGTTGCCGGCGTCCCGCGCGTCCGGCAGGGCCGGATCTCGACCTATCTCGCCCGCGAGGAAGCCTATGATGGCGATCAGCGGATGGCGGTCGCCAAACATGGCGACGACGGTGCGATGCATGCCGTGACCTATTACGCCGTGGTCGAGACCGCGGCGCAGAAGCTCGGCTGGCTCTCGCTGAAACCGGTGACCGGCCGCACCCATCAGTTGCGTGCACATGCGGCCCATATCGGCCACCCGATCGTCGGTGATCCCAAATACTTCAACATTCAGAACTGGGAGCTGCCGGGCGGCATCCAGAACAAGCTGCATCTGCTGGCTCGCCGCATCGTGCTGCCGCATCCGCGCGGCAAGGGCACGATCGATGTCAGCGCGCCGCTGCCGCCACATATGCGCCAGTCCTGGAATCTGCTCGGTTTCGAGGACGAGCGCTATGACCCGATCGTGGACGCGCCCGACGAGTAGGAGTTGGCGTTACCTTGCGTAAGAGAACACTTGCGGAACAAAAACAGATATGTTCTAATTTTGTTCTCGTCACTCTTACGCAGGTGCTCCCATGACGCGTTTCGCCTTCGTTCTTGCCGGCCTGACCCTTTCGCTTGCCACATCTGCCGCTGCGCAGTCACCAACCGCCCCGCAAGCTGCTGCTGCAGCGGCGGATGAGCCTGTGCCGCGCGTCGAGCGCGCCAAGGCGCGGCAGGATTGTGTCGCCGAACATATTGCGCTGAGTGGCGACGATTTGCGCCAGGCCATGCGCGATTGCATGCAGGCAAAGTTTCCGGGCGTCCAACTCTATGCCCGCGATGGGCTGACGCGCGACGGCAAGCCCACGGCCGTGACGGCGCGTACCGCCTGCAAGACGGAGGCCGATGAGGGTGGCCTGACCGGCGCTGCGCGGCGCGACGCGCTGGCCGCCTGTTTCAAGGCGAAGCGGCCYGATCTGGCGGCTCGTGCCGAATGTCGCAAGGAGAGCCGCGCGAAAGGGCTCGATGGCGAGGACCTGCGCAAGGCGGTCGCGGACTGCGCCCGCGAGAGCCGTTCATGACGGAGCCGCGCCGGGTGCAGTGGATCGCAGTCGCGATCCACGGTAAAGCGCCTGCATGGACCTCGTCATATTCGATCTCGACGGCACRCTGATCGATTCAGCCGCCATCATCCTCGGCGCCCAGGTCGAGACCTTCAAGCGTTGCGGCCTGGTCTATCCAGGCCGCGAGGCGGGGCTCGGCATCGTCGGGCTGACGCTCGATATTGCGCTGATGCAGCTTGCGGGGCTGGAACGCCCCGACGACCAGCTGACGGAAACCTATAGGGAGGTCTTCGGCGCCATGCGGCGGCAGGCCGAGACCGATCCAAGCCTCGCCGAGCCGCTCTTCCCGGGCGTTGCCGCTATGCTGGACGCGCTGGTTGCGCGGCCCGATACGGTGCTCGGCATCGCGACCGGCAAGTCCCGTCGGGGCGCGGACTACATCGTCGAGCGCTATGGCTGGCGTCAGCACATGGCGACGATCCAGACGGCCGATGATGCACCGTCCAAGCCCCATCCCGACATGATCCTGCAGGCGATGAGGGAAACCGGCGCGCGACCGGAACGTACCCTGATGGTCGGCGACAGTTCCTTCGATATCCAGATGGCGGTTGCCGCTAGGGTCACGCCGGTAGCCGTCTCCTGGGGCTTCCAGCCGGTGGCATCCCTGCAGGCGCTCGGCGCGCGCCATGTCCTCACCGATTGTGCCGAGTTGACGGGCATCATTGACGGGCTCGCGGTGGCTGAGCCGACCTGAGGGCGGCGGCGAGGGCACTGCGACGTTCCGCTCCGATCGGGTTCCACAGTCTCTTCGCGCCGTCGGATCGGCGCGAAGACTGATCCATGTCCCCGCTTCGCTCCTTCGCGCCGACGTCCCGGTCGAACTGGAAATCGCCGCAAACTGTGCAGCCGAAACGCCCTGTMCGTAAGAGAGGCGCGCGGAGGTTCCGTCATCGCGGCGAGCAGGACGGCGTGCCGTCGAGCGGAAACCGATTCGGTGCCGGATTTCGACCGCGACCCGATGCATGGCGGCACTTCAGTAACATCCTCGCAACCACGTCCGATCAGGACCGTTTAACCTGAACAGAAGTTCAGATTTGGCCGTTAACCACCTGCTGGCGGGTGCCGCGTCATGGTGTTCCCACAACAGGAACGCACCGGCGCAAAATAAAGCTGGGCAGGAGTCGAACGATGATTGGTCATGAGCTCCGTGAATTCGTCGATCGCGTGATGGAAAAGCACGCGATCGACGATCAAGACACCAAGATGCTTCAGCGCGAAATCTTGGTCGATAGCGTGATGACGCGCGATGTCATCGATGTTCTGATTGCGCTGGATCGCGCGGTCGTCGCGACCAGCGCCTCCTTCGCCAATTACCTGGTCACTCTGGTCGTCGACTTCGCTGTCTGGGAAAGCCGCCCGACAGGCGTGATCGATCGCGAGAAGGCACATTGGCTGGTGACGACGCTCTCTGCTGGCGACGGCCCGACCGAGACGGCGCGACGCATCGCCTTCGAGATCGTGCGCGAGGCGGATCGCTGCGACGAGATGCTGATCGCCTTCGCCATGCGCAAGAGCACGTTCATGGTGCCGGGCCAGCGCCTCGAACGCGTTCTTCGGACGAACTGATCAGGCGGTCGCGCACAGCCCGCCGCCCATTCCCGAACTTTCGCATCAGTGGACGCGGGCTGCGGCCTCCAATAAACCCCGACTGTCACAGTGTTTTCAGACAGCCGGGAGACRCCACCCATGTTCACGAAGATTCTGATCGCGAACCGTGGCGAGATCGCCTGCCGTGTCATCAAGACGGCGCGGCGGATGGGCATCAAGACGGTTGCCGTCTATTCGGATGCCGACCGCGACGCGCTCCACGTCGAGATGGCGGATGAGGCGGTCCATGTCGGCGCGGCGCCCGCGGCCGAATCCTATCTGCTGATCGACAGGATCATCGCCGCCTGCAAGGCGACGGGGGCAGAGGCTGTCCATCCCGGCTATGGTTTCCTGTCCGAGCGCGAGGCCTTCGCCCAGGCGCTCAGGGATGCAGGTATCGTCTTCATCGGCCCCAATCCCGGCGCGATTGCCGCGATGGGTGACAAKATCGAGTCGAAGAAGGCGGCCGCCGCGGCAAAGGTCTCGACCGTGCCCGGCCATCTCGGCGTCATCGAAGATCCCACCGAAGCCGTGAAGATCGCCGACGAGATCGGCTATCCCGTGATGATCAAGGCCTCTGCCGGCGGCGGCGGCAAGGGCATGCGCATTGCCCATTCGGCCGGGGAAGTCGCCGAGGGCTTTGCCCGGGCGAAATCGGAAGCGGCGTCCTCATTTGGCGACGACCGCGTCTTCATCGAGAAGTTCATCGTCGACCCGCGTCATATCGAGATCCAGGTGCTTGGCGACAAGCACGGCAACGTCATCTATCTCGGCGAGCGCGAGTGCTCGATTCAGCGCCGCAACCAGAAAGTCGTCGAGGAGGCGCCGTCGCCGCTGCTCGACGAGGCGACCCGGCGCAAGATGGGCGAGCAGGCGGTGGCCCTCGCCAAGGCGGTGAATTATGATTCGGCCGGAACGGTCGAGTTCGTCGCAGGGCAGGACCGCTCCTTCTTCTTCCTAGAGATGAACACCCGGCTCCAGGTCGAGCATCCCGTCACCGAGATGATCACCGGCATCGACCTCGTCGAGGAAATGATCCGTGTCGCCTATGGCGAAAAGCTCCGGCTGACGCAGGCCGATGTCAAGCTGAACGGCTGGGCTGTCGAATCCCGCGTCTATGCGGAGGACCCGACCCGCAATTTCCTGCCTTCGACGGGGCGGCTGGTGACCTATCGCCCACCGGCCGAAGGTCCGGATGGCGAGGCGACCGTCCGCAATGACACCGGTGTCTTCGAAGGCGGCGAGATCTCGATCTATTACGACCCGATGATCGCAAAACTCGTGACCCACGCGCCGACGCGCGAGGCGGCGATCAAAGCGCAGGCCCGTGCTCTCGACGGTTTTGCCATCGAGGGCATCCGCCATAACATCCCGTTCGTCTCGGCGCTGATGCAGCATCCGCGCTGGATCGCCGGACACTTGTCGACGGGCTTCATCGCCGAGGAGTTTCCGGAAGGCTTCTCCCTGCCGCAGCCGAAGGGAGAGATAGCGCTGCGCATGGCCGCTATCGCGATCGCCTGCGACCACCGTCTCAACCAGCGCAAGCGACATGTCTCGGCCCAGATGGAGGGATGGCGCAAGGTCGAGTTCGAACGCACCCGCATCGTGACGCTCGGCGGTGAGCGCTTCGAGGGCATCGTGGCGGAGCAGGCCCTGATGCCGGAGAAGGTTGCGGCCGATACCGGAAAATTCCTGCTCTGCCCGATGCCGGGGCTGGTCAAGGCCGTGTCCGTGAAGGTCGGCCAGGAAGTCAAGGCCGGCGAGGCGCTCTGCATGGTCGAAGCGATGAAGATGGAGAACGTGCTGCGTGCCGAGAAGGACGTCACCATCGCGAAGATCCTCGCCAAGGAGGGCGATTCGCTCGCGGTCGATGCCGTGATCATGGAGTTCGCCTGAGCTTGAGGCGGCAGACCGCCTGCAGATAGAACGATTTGCTTTCCGTGGCGTCAGGCAGGAAAGTCTGTCCGGCCAAAGGGTGGCGGGGAGCTCTTCATGCTGACGATCTGGGGACGGATCAGTTCCATCAATGTGCAGAAGGCCGTCTGGGCGGCCGGTGAGGTTGGCCAGAGTTTTGAACGGGTCGATCTTGGCGGCGCGTTCGGCGGCAACCGCGAGCCGGCCTATCTGGCCAAGAACCCCAACGGCATGATCCCCGTTCTGGAGGATGGCGATGTCTGCATCTGGGAGTCCAGCAGCATCGTGCGCTACCTCGCGGCCCGCTATGGGGCGGGCTGGATCTGGGAGGAGGATCCCTCGCGCCGCGCCGAGGCCGATCGCTGGATGGACTGGATGATTGCCGAATTGCAGCCGGCGATGGCTCCGGCCTTCATCGGTCTGATCCGGACACCGGCGGAGAAGCGTGACATGGCTGTCATCGAGGCCTCCATCGCCAAGACGGAGGCGAAGCTGGACATCCTCGAGGCGCATCTGGCTTCACGTGATTACCTCGCCGGCGCGCGCTTCGGCATGGCCGATATCGCCGTTGCGCCGGGCGCGCATCGCTGGCTCAACATGCCGGTGCCGCGTGCGTCCCGGCCGAATGTCCAGCGCTGGTACGAGACAGTGGTGGCCCGGCCTGCTGCGAAGCCAGCGCTGCCCCTGCCGATCACGTGAGCGTGTCGCCGCCTTGCCCTCCCCGCAGAGCTTGACATGATGGTGACCATGACCCGCTTGGGAATTCTTGCATTCGGCATGGCGGCAATGGCTGCAGGAGGCGCTTGGGCGCAGTCGCCTCCCTCGAATCCGGTGCTATCGGCCGACCGCACGCAGATGGTGTCCTGCCTGAGCCAGAGCGGTGGGGCTGCCAGTTCGTGCATCGGGTCGGTGGCGGTGACCTGCGTACGAGAGGCTTCAGGCGATCGGCGTGCGGCCGAAGCCGATTGTGCGAGGCGAGAAGAGGCGGTCTGGCGCGAGCGCCTGACCTTCGCGAGTCTGGCGGTCATGCGCAATGCCGAAAGCGGCGCGCGGGGCCAGTTCGCTGCGCTTCAGGTCGCCTGGGAAGGCTATGCTGCGCAGAAATGCGCATTCTATGGGAGCATGCAGCCGTCTGTCCGCGTGGCCGGGATGCAGGCGGGCTGCATGTTGCGCGAGGTGGCCAGCCGTTCGCTCGAGCTCGAGCGAATGGTCGGCCAGCGCAATCCGGTGCGCCGCCCCTCCAATCCACCCAGCATTACCCGTTGAGCGTCGTTGCGTCGTTAATGCAGCGTCGTCTCGTCATCGGMTAGATCATCGGACCGGATATCGCATCCGGTGCAATGATCTAGCCTTCTGTGTTTGCATCGGCTGTCCCGAAGACCGCAATCCGGTTTTCGGGCCGATGCTTAGACAGCCGGTGCGTTCCGGAGTCCGCCGATGTTTTTCGTCCTGTCCAAGATCATCTGGTTCCTGTTCTCGCCGGTGAATTTGCTGATCCTGCTGGCGGCCTTGGCGGCGCTGCTGGCCTTCACCCGCTTCGCGCGCCCGGCGCGCTGGCTCGGCGGATTTGCCATGCTCGGCATCCTGGTGCTGTCCTTCAGCCCGCTGCCGCGGATCATCGTGCGGCCGCTGGAAAACCGCTTTCCGCAGCAGGAGGCCGCCAGGGGGCCGGTTACCGGCGTCATCGTGCTGGGCGGTGCAATCGGCGTCGCGCGCGGCGACATCGTGCTGAACCACGCCGGTGCCCGCATGACCAAGGCGGTCGAGCTCGCCCGGCTGCATCCGCAGGCGAAAATCGCCTTCACCGGCGGCGGCGCCAATCTGCTCTCGCCCGTGGTCAGGACCGAGGCCGATGGCGCCAGGCTGCTTTTCGAGGCGCTGGGCCTGCCGCCCGAGCGGGTGGTGCTTGAGGACAAGTCGCGCAATACCCGCGAGAACGCGATCTTTACCCGCGACCTCGTGATGCCGAAGCCGGGCGAGCGCTGGTTGCTCCTGACCTCGGCCTGGCACATGCCGCGCGCGATGGGCGTCTTCCGAAAGGCCGGATTCGCGGTCGAGGCATTCCCGGTCGACTATCTCTCGAGCAATGAGCCGGCCGATTTCTTCAGGCCCTACCGCGAGGCGTCGCGCGGCCTCGACATCGCAGAGCTCGCCTTCAAGGAATGGGCTGGTCTCGTTGCCTATTACGCCGCCGGCTACACGGATGCGCTGTTCCCCGCTCCCTGACGTTGCGGGGAGCAGGGCCTATTCGCTGCTTGGCAAGGACAGGCGGTAGACGCCGCGGAAATCGTCCGGATCGACCGGGCGACCCTTTCGGGTAATGACGAGGCGACCTTCCTTCATCATCCGCACGGCGATGCGGCGGATCGGCTGCATCAGCGGCCCCCAGCCATCGGGATGGTCRCCGCCGACGCGGCGCGCGGCATCCATCGCGCTGATCGTACGACCCAGTCCTGCCTCCGTGAGCAGGTCGAGTATGGCGGCTTCGAGGGCGTCAACGTGATCGGTCATGCCTCCCAGAGAGGCAGGGCTGCAGGATTCGTCAAGCGGCGAGGCCAGGGCGGAGGGATCGGCTTGCCCTGCCGCGTGAGGTGAAAAGCACTGCGGTCGCCATCGCGGCAGTGCGCGGAGACGAAGGGCTCAAGCCGGTGCGGTCGCTTTGGCTGCTTCGTCGATCAGAGCGGCGACTTCGGCCGGCTTGGAGGCGAGCGAAGCGTGGCTGGCAGCGAGCGTGATGACCTTTCGCGCGTTGAGGCGGGCCGACATGCGCTCCTGGTTCGCGGGCGCGATCATCCGGTCCTCACCGGAGATCTGGTACCAGGATGGCTTCTTCTTCCAGGCCGGCGCGGTGATGGTGTTGCCGAAGGTGCTGGCAAGCGGGGCCTTCTGCGTCACACCCATCACGAAGCCCTCTTCGGGCGTCAGGTCGGGGCAGAAGCTCTCATGAAATTTGTCGGGCAGGACCCAGAGATAGCCGTCGCTGTCGGGAGAGAGGTTTGCGGCCGCCTCTGGCGGGTGTTCCTGGGTGATTCCGCCCGGGCTCTCGCCAGCATCTGGGGCAAAAGCCGCGATATAGACGAGACCCACCACATTGGGCAGATCTCCGGCTTCCGTGATCACTGCGCCGCCATAGGAGTGCCCGACCAACAGCACGGGGCCCTTCTGCTGCGTCACCATCTTGCGGGTGCGCTCGGCGTCATCGGCCAGCGAGGTCAGCGGCATTTCGACGGCGTGGAGCGATGTGTAGCCCATCCGGGAGAGTTCGAGGATCACCCTGTTCCAGTGTGAGGCATTGCCCCAGAAACCATGCACCAGGACGATTGCTGGCTGCTTGCTCATGCTGGCCTCCTGATCCGCGGATCGGCTCCCCCCCGGGGCGGACGGTCTCACGGAGGTTCAGCCGGTGTCCAGAGCAATCGTTGCGGCCGGACAGCCCGAATCAGTGACCGGGGCTTGTGAAGATTCGTGCGGATTCCGACGCGAACTGCCGGCGCCACATCACTGTCAGCACTGCGGCCGTTGCAGCGAGGAACAGCCAAGGATCGATGAACCAGCCGAGATAGGCGAGTGCAAAGAAGAAGGCGCGTTGGCCGCGGTTGAAATGCCGCCCGGCGGCGATGTTCATTGCGATGGTCTCGCGGACGGCCTCCTTCGTCTCCTCCTCGTCGACCCGCTCCCTTGGCGGGATCGCGCCGAGAAGGATCGCGCAGTAGTTGAAGAGCCGGTAGCTCCAGGCGAACTTGAAGAACGCATGGGCGAAGATCACCGCAAGCCCGATCACCTTGATCTCCCAGGCCGCGCGCGAGGTCGGCGCGGTGAAGGGCAGATCGGCGAAGATCGCGACGACGCGGTCGGTCGACTGAAGCAGGGCGAGCGAGCCGCCGATCGCGATCAGCGAGGTCGAGGCGAAGAAGGCGGTGCCGTTCTGCAGTCCGTTCATCACCTGGGTATCGATGATGCGGTTTTCGCGCCGGACCGATTCCTGGATCCAGCGCGCGCGACGGAGATTCATCCGCGCGTTGAGGCTTCGCTCCCCATGTGGGCCCTTTTCCACGGCCAGGCCATAGCCAAGCCACGAGGCGACGAAGAAGATGAAGGCGATCATATCGATCGTCGTGAAGCCGGCCATGAATCGCCTCCCTTGGGCCAGAGTGCTGTCGGCATGGCCGCGCTGCAAGCCCGCGATTGACGCGATGTGCACGAGCGGCCACGGTGCCGCCGACGAGATGGAGGCCGGCAATGCCGCAAGTGATCACCAAAGGCTACAAGGCGTTGCTGGCGGAAGCCGAGGCCAAGGTCGAGACGCTCTCCGTCGAGCAGGCGAACGCGCTGGTCGGCCGTGACGACGTCGTCTTCGTCGATCTGCGTGATCCGCGTGAACTGGAGCGGGAGGGGCGCATGCCTGGTGCCTTCCACTGCCCGCGCGGCATGCTCGAATTCTGGATCGATCCCGAAAGCCCCTATGCCAAGCCGGTGTTCCAGCAGGACAAGCGCTTCGTCTTCTTCTGCGCAGGCGGCTGGCGTTCGGCGCTTGCTGCGCAGGCCGCGCAGGAGATGGGGTTGAAGCCGGTGGCGCATATCGCCGGCGGGTTCGGCGCGTGGAAGAAGGCTGGTGCGCCCCTCGATGCGCCGGAGCCGAGGAACGCCGGCGACAAGGGCTAGGTCTGCATCTTGTCCCATATCCTGATCGTTCTGCTCGTCGCAGGCGTCATCTTCCGCAAGCCGCTCGGACGCCTGCTGGCTCGCCAGTTTCCCGATCGCGCCAAGCGACAACAGGTGCTCGGCACGATCATCGTCGCCTTCCTGCTGGTAATCGCCGTCAGGCTGGTTGCCCTGTTCTGGTAGGAAATCCGGCAGGTCCGATAACGGGACTTGCCCATGCAGGGCGTCATCGCTGCGGTCCGCTTTCCAGGGTTGCCCGAAGATTGCCTGTGCCCCCGAGGTCACACATGCCCCGGTTGCAAATGAAGCGGCTTGCGCGTTCGCTGCCGATGCGGCATGTTGTTTATCTTGGCTTCAACACGCGAAAGGGGAGGGCTGAATGCAATTCATGATCATCGTCGCCACTCCCCCACGAATGTCCCGCCACTAGGTCGGACATTGCCGCGGCCCGCCTGAGGCGGTCCCCAGCCAGGGTTTTTCATCTCTACGTTTCATCCGGAGACGATCGCATTCGCATCGGCTCCACCTGATTTGGAG
>NZ_JBFTLD010000333.1:0-11835 GCF_056396265.1 Allobosea sp. 05T422_2
ACCCTACGCTTTGGTGGGACGCGTCACTAAAGCTATGGAAACCAATATGGCGACTGGAACGGTCAAGTGGTATAACGAAACCAAGGGTTATGGGTTCATTACGCCGGATGCCGGAGGTAAAGATGTCTTCGTCCATGCAACGGCCTTGGAGCGGGCTGGTCTTCGAGGGTTAGCAGAAGGTCAGAAGATTACGTATGACGTTGAAGCGGACCGCCGCAGTGGCAAAGAATCTGCGGCTAATCTTAAGGTCTGAGATATCAAGCCGCCCACATCAGTGGGCGGATTTTCTTTTGACGAATCGTCCAATTTCTAAGGGCCATCATGCAGCCCGCGAGCGCATCCGCCTTTGCTGACCAAGGCCCATCTTCTTGGCAAGTTGCGACCGAGCCTCGGCATAGACTGGGGCTACCATCGGATAGTCCGGGGAAAGGCCCCACATCTTCCGATAGTCGTCGGGAGTAAGATTGTAAGCCGTCCGCAGATGACGCTTGAGACTCTTGAACCTCCGTCCATCATTCAGGCAGATCAGATAATCTGGCGCGATTGATTTCTTTATTGAAACGGCGGGCTCGCGCTTCTCTTCAACGGGAGCGGCAACCTCAGGCGACACCAGCTTCCCTAGCGATTGGTGGACCTTCGCGATCAAGTCCGGCAGTTCAGTTGCGGGCACCGAGTTGTGACTTACGAAAGCCGAAACAATATCCGATGTTAATTCGACGAAATTCGGAGTTCCAGTGTCCTGATCCATGTCTGGTATCCTTCACGCTAAATTTCTGAGCTCTCCACTCGCGTTCTGAGTGACTACGAAAACGAAGAACGATTACGATACATCTCGTGTCGCTAGGTCATAAATTCAATACAGCGATCGGTTCATATTTGCCTTGGGATCAGTCCGAAGTATGGMGGGCTGCTGAGCCGAGACACGCTAGAGGCTTCTGCCCGGAAACTCGCACGGTACACTCGACCGCAGCAGGCAAAACACGAACTCAACGGCTCGGGGCTTCACATCGAGAGCCTTGGACGCCATTCGCTCAGGCTCCGGAAACGCGAATTACACGAATGTCCTAGAGTTAGATCTGATGTTAAGTGATGCCTTTAGAGATATTTCGATTTTCGAAGCATTTACAAAAAGCGGTGGCTACGCAAACATCCGGGTCGGCCTGGGGAGGTAGTACGGGGTTCTAAAACCATGCCGGAGCGTTTGATTGCTATCGTCGACGATCATCCACTGCTGATGGAGGGTATTGGTGCGCTGCTGAAGCGTTGGGGCGGTTTCACCCTCGCCGCGACAGGAAATGTCGCGGACGACATCGTGTCGATCGCCAAAAGCCACCACCCCGATCAGATGATTGTCGATCTCAACATGGCGGGAGATGTTTTTCAGGCAATCTCAGATGCGTTGAAGTTCGCTCCCGAGACGAAGATCATTGTGTTCACAGCCTCGACAAATGCGGATGATGCAATCAGGGCCTTGGATATTGGGGCCAGGGGCTATGTCCTGAAGGGGAGCCCCGGAGAGGATCTCTTCCAGGCTCTAGGGGCGACGCAGCAGGGCGATGTGTATGTTACACCAGCCTTTGCAACCAAGGTAATTGGTGCCTTGCAGGATAAGGCTCTGCAACGACAGAAKGCGATCAGCAACAGACTAAGCGTTCGGGAGGAGCAGATCGTAAAATTGCTCCTACTCGGGAAGAAGAACAGCGAGATCGCCCATGAGTTGTCGCTCAGCGATAAGACCGTCAAGGGCTACATGACCAATTTGATGGCGAAGCTGAACGCCCGCAATCGTCTTGAGGTCGTCATTACGGCTCAGAAGCTGAATGCTGCAGCAGATATTCCGGGCACAAGACGATAGGAAACGTGGCGTCCATGTTGCCGCCAGCGGCTGGATTTGGCGTCACGGTTGCTTGCGAGAATGCGCCATGGCCGACTTGGCCCCTGCTTCAAAGCCCACGCCTTTTGTGATGGCGTGCGCCAGATCGGAGCCAAGGCTCTTCACAGCAAGGACTAACCAAAAAGGGCAATCCAGCCCTAACGATATAGGAAGTAGGGATCGCGGCCCATTCGAATTGAAGCCTGCACTGGAGGTGCAGCGACAATGGGGGTTCGATCGGCAATTCGCCCTACCAGTTTGATGAATCTAAGCTGGAGGTGTGTGAGGCGACGGTGATCCAGTTCCAACGTCTCGCGCAGTTTCGGGGGAATAAGCTCGAAAGAGGCACGGATCATGATGCGTTGTATCGGACGCAAAGGCCTCGCGATGAGCGGCGCGTGCATCATTAAAGCCAGGAATTCTTCAATGACATCCGCGTGCGTCAGCGTGGGCTCGACCTCCGCAAGCATCACGCGCCACGCCTCAAGCGATGCGGGAGCTCCGTTGGCGCCGTAGAGCCGGGCGGCCTCKGCTCCTTCGGTGAAAGCGCGTGAGGAGTCTTCGGGCGTTAGCTGCGCGACAAAGCTGCTGCGCCTGTTCTTCTAAGGCGCTTCACGGGGTCGATGCGGAATGAGCTGTGCCCCCATACCCCCGCTCGTACGGATGGCTCGGCTAATTCGAGGATGACCGCAGCAATGCCTCCTATGAAAAGCGAAACCGGATTCTTGAAAACGCGCCAGGTCACGGAGTCAGGCGAAACGAGCCCAGCCGCTCCGGCAGGCTTAGAGTAATCGAAGGCGAGTTCGGGGTAACCATGCGGCGTAGGCCGCAGTACGGCTATTTCGGGTCGTCCGATCTTGTGAGCAGGTGAGGATTGGCTTTGTAGATTTCGGCGAGGCCTTTGAGCGTCTCGATGCCGAAGTCTGTGAACGCCATGACGCTGTCATCGCCTGGCCCGGCAATGGTATGGACATGGTGGACCTTGTTAACCGGGGCCAATGTCAGGCCGCCGCCGCAGCGATGGCGGATGCTTTGGGCATCCAGTTCCAGGGCAGCAAGTCGTCGATCCGATGAGCTGGATGCGTGGCGATCCTGGCCAGAACGTCGGCGAGCCAGGCCTGAGGATCGACGTCGTTCATCTTGGCCGTGACGATGAGGCTGTACATGGCGGCAGCGCGTTGACCTCCCCGGTCTGACCCGCAGAACATCCATGATTTTCTTCCAAGAGCGATGCCGCGCAGCGCGCGCTCGGCTGCATTGTTCGACAAACACACCCGCCCGTCATCCAGGAACAGGGTGAAGGCTGCCCAGCGCTTGAGGATATAATCGATGGCCCTGGCGAGGTCGTGGCCGCGGGAGAGCTTGGCRCGCTGTTCGCGCATGTAGACCGCAAGCGCATCGACAAGCGGCTTGCTCAGGTCCTGGCGAACTGTCCSGCGCTCCWGCGCAYTCTTGCCGTTGATCGGCCGCTCGATCTCGAACAGGGCGTCGAYGCGGCGCACGACCTCGAYCGCWAKGGGAGAGAGGGCGATCGTCTTCTTGCCCGCAGCCTGCCGCCGGGCGTTCTCCTCAAGATCRGCCATGGCGAAGAACGGGCGCCTGGCGTGAACCCAGCACCCTGCTTCCAGGATCCGCCCGGGACTTCGCTCAGGCAGATAGAGCTGGCGATACCCATCGAAGGCGTCGGCCTGGAAYAGCCCGGYATATCCGGCCAGATGGGYTTGSGGATGCTCGCCCTTGCGGTCGCGGGAGTAATAGAACATCGCCGCCGGCGGCGATGCCCCACCGAACGGCCTGTCATCGCGGACGTAGACCCAACATCGTCCMGTATCGGTCTTGCCTTTGGCCAGAACCGGCACGGTGGTGTCATCGCCRTGCAGGCGTTCAGCCGCCATGACATGCGCTTCAACCCGCCTCAGAACCGGGTCGAGTGCCGCGCAGCCCGACCCCACGGCGTCGGCCATGGTCGAGAGGCTGACCGGTACGCCTTCCAGGGCATAGCGCTCGGCCTGTCGGTTCAAGGGCTGATGCTGGCCGAACTTCTCGAACAGGATCATCGCCAGCAGGTTGGCGCCGGCCCATCCCCTGGGGATCACGTGGAAGGGGCCCGGCGCCTGGCTGACCTTCTCGCAATCCCGGCAGGTGAACTTCTCCCGCACGGTTTCGATCACCTTCCATTGGCGGGGGACCGCTTCCAGAGTCCGGGTTACATCCTCGCCCAGCTTGCGCAGTCGGGTTCCGCCACAGCAGTCGCATGCCGTCGGAGGATCGATCACCACACGCTCGCGCGGCAGGTGATCGGGGAAGGTGTTCCGTTCGGGGCGCTTGCGGGTGAACCCTGCCACAACCGTGGCCTTGGCCACGGCAATTTCCGCAGCCRGCTCATCCTCGGTGGCACTCGCTTCCAGTTCCTCGAACTGCAGCGCCAACTGGTCGATGAGCCGTTGCGACCGTTCGGAGCGAGGGCCGTAGATCTGCCGCTCCAGCTTGGCGATCCGCAACTTTTGATGGGCGATCAAGGCCAGATCTTCGGACGCCTTCGCGCGCGCCACCGCCAGGTCCGCGGCCACGTCCCGCGTCTTCGCGCGCTCGATCGTCAGCGCCGCTTTCAGCGYGTTGATATCGTCCGGCAGGTCGGCAAGAGCGGCGTCCACGACAAGAAGTGAATCATGAATCCCACCCGCTGACTCCTAAAAAATGAAGCGTCCCGACCTTATCCGGCGCTGCTTGGCCGCCAGCTGTGCCGCGGGTTCCGCCAGTCGATACCGTCGAGCATATAGGCCAGCTGCGACGCCGAGATTGCGACCACGCCGTCGGCCGGCGACGGCCAGATAAAGCGGCCCTTCTCCAGCCGCTTCGCATAGAGCGACATGCCCAGGCCGTCGTGCCAAAGGATCTTGATCAGATCGCCCCTGGCGCCTCTGAAGACGTACAAATCGCCAGCGTGCGGGTCCCGGCCCAGCGCCTCCTGAACCTGAAGCGCCAGCCCCGTCATCCCCCGGCGCATGTCGGTCCGGCCGACCGACAACCACACCCGCACGTTCGACGGAACCGGGATCATCGCCGCCCAATGACAGCGACCACGCGGGCCAAGGCTGCAYCATCGACGCTCGCATCGACGAGGATGCGCACGTCGTCAATGATGATTTCCATACGTCCGGCTCCAGCCGAACAAGCCGACCGCTCCAGCGCCGCAGCCGCCTCCGGGACAATGATCGCCGCCGCGAAGCCTGGCTCGTCTATCTCCGATAGGCGGCCTGCACGGGCCAGCTTGCGCCAGGCGAAAAGCTGGCTGCTCGACAGTCCATGCCGCCGAGCCGTCGAAGATGCCGCTCGGTGACCAGAATAACTCTCCGCGACGATCCGGAGCTTCTCTTCCGGCGTCCACCGCCGCCGCGACCCCGTCGTGATCACTTCAAGCCGAGAGAGCTTCGGCATAGGCGTATGACTATCCATACGCCTATTTCTTCACTCAGCACGCGCCACCGCAAGGCGGCCCACGCCGAAGGGCTACGCATTGGACCTCTCGGGTGGACGTCACATCCCAGCAGAACCCGCCTTCAGTTCAACCGTTCCCACATAGGTCCAGAGGGGGCACGGTTTGAGCCGCAGTTGAAATCTCGCAAATTGGCGGAGAAACGCGACTCCAGGCTCAGCTATTCGCTCTGGGGTCGGTTTTTGCCACGCGTTCTAGTAGGTAGTCGACCTCTGCCTTCGCGGCGGCTGTGATGGTGGAGCCCGGCTTACGCTGCGCGTCATGGCTGAGGATGCCGCGCTTCATCATCGTGTATTTGCGGACGGCCAAGCCCGCGCCTTGCTGCTGCTCGTAGCGCAGCAGCGGCATATGCGTGTCGAAGAGATCGTGCGCGGCGTCGCGATTGCCCGCCTTCTGAAGCGTCACGACGTCGATCAGTAATTCGGGGAAGGCATAACCCGTCATCGCGCCGTCGGCGCCGCGCTCCATCTCGAAATCGAGGAACATTCCACCATTGCCAGTGAGGATCGAGAGATCGCGCAGTGAGCCTTCCTTCTGAAACCTGCGTAGCGTCGATATCTTCTCCAGACCCGGCCAGTCCTCGTGTTTCAGCATCACGCAGGAGGGGTTGTCCATGACGATCTTGCGGATCACGGCCGGCGTCATGATCACCGACAGGGCCAACGGAAAGTCCTGGATGACGAAGGGGATTTCGGAGCCGATCGCCTCGACCGCCTGAGCATAATAGCCGGTAATCTGATCATCGGTCCTCAGCGACGATGGCGGGGCGATCATCACCCCGGCCGCGCCGAGTTCCATCGACTGGCGCGCCAGCGTGCGCATGGCGGCAAAACCTGGCGCGGAGACGCCGACAATGACCGGCTTGCCCGGCATGTTCCTGACTGCCGCCTTGACGATGCCAAGCGATTCATCGGGCTCAAGCTTTGGTGCTTCGCCCATCATCCCGAGCACCGTCGTCCCATCAGCGCCTATCGTGTCGTAGAAGGAGAATAAACTGTCGACCGAGGCCCAATCCACCGCTCCATCGGGCAGGAACGGCGTGGGTGCGATCGGGTAGACGCCGGAGGCGCTGGCAGTAAGGAGCATTTTGAAGTTCTCTTCGTTATTCGCGATCAGGCAGAGGCGATGTTCATGACGTCGCCGCGCAGGTACCCGAATGACACGGTCGCACCGGGCTGCAGGGCAGCGATTTCGTCGGACGCGTCAACCAAGGCTGCGACCTCGAAGCCTTCGCGTTCGAGCATGACGCGGAAGCCGCGCCCGATGAAATTGACCGATCCGACGCGAGCCTGGAGGCTCTGGTCGCATCTGGCCGCCTCGGTTCCGACGCAGACTTTTTCGGGGCGGATGGCGATCTGACGCCCTTCGACGGCGATGAAGTTGCATTCGCCGAGGAAGCCGGCGACGAAGCGGTTGGCCGGCCTGTCGTACAATTCCCGGGGCGTGCCCGCTTGCACGATCCGCCCCTTGTCCATCAGCGCGATACGGTCGGAGAGGAAGAGCGCTTCCTCCTGATCATGCGTGACATAGACCACTGTGGCGCCGACGGCAGCATGCAGCCGCTTCAGCTCGATMTGGATMGACTGCCGTAGGTTCTTGTCGAGAGCCCCCAGCGGCTCATCCATCAGGAGGATATCGGGACTAATTACCAGCGCCCTGGCCAGGGCAACGCGCTGCTGCTGTCCGCCGGAAAGCTGGCGGGGCAACCGCTCGCCATAGGCGCTCAGATCGACCAGTGACAGCGCCTCGGAGACGCGTGCGTCGACATCCCGCTTCGAGACCTGCCGCATCTCGAGGCCGAAGGCGACGTTGCGGCGCACACTCATATGCGGGAAGAGCGCATAATTCTGGAACACCATGCCGATATTGCGCTTCGATACCGGCACTGGGCCAATGTCGGAACCGCCGACCAGGATCTGGCCGGCATCGTAAGTCTCGAAACCGGCGATGGTCTTCAATAGCGTCGTCTTGCCCGAGCCGGAAGCCCCCAGCAGCGTGCAGAATTCACCGGCGGCGATCTCCAGGGAGACGCCGTCAAGCGCGAGGGTCGTGCCGTAACTCTTGCCGAGCGAGCGGATCGAGACGGCTTTTCCTAAAGCGGAGATGCTCATGATGTCTTGCGCTTCGAAACGAGGAGATTGATGCCGAGCACCAGCACCGTGACCAGGATGATCAGGCAGGAGGCGGCGATGATCGTCGGATCGATCTCGTGAGCGACGCCTTCATACATCAGCTTCGGGAGCGTACGGCTGCGGATATTGGTCAGGAATAGCGCGATCACGACGTCGTCGAATGAGGTGATGAAGGCGAAGATTGCACCTGCCGCGATCCCCGGCGCGATCCCCGGAAGCATCACGCGGCGGAACATTGAAACCCAGGAGGCCCCGAGGCCCAGCGCCGCCAGTTCAAGATTCTGGTCAAAGGATTTCAGCGCGGCGCGCACAGTGATGAAGACATAGGGCGTCGCGAGTACGACGTGGCCAAGCGTGACCGCCCAGATCGAACCGACGAGTCCCGTCGGCGCGAGCAGGTAATAAAGACCGACGGCCAGGATGATGACCGGCACGATCATCGGCAGGATAAAGAGGGTCTCGACCGTGCTGCGCCAACGCGGCTTCATGCGTGACACGCCCAGCGCGGCAAGCGTCCCCAGTGTGACAGAGATTACGACGACGAGTGCGGCGATCTGAAGCGAGCGCGTTAGCGCCGCGACCCATTTGCTCGTGTTGAAGAAGCTCTCGTACCAGACGAGGCTGTAGTTCTCGGGCGGAAAGCTGAGGAAGGGCGAGGAGCCCAGGCTCATCGGAAAGACGATGACGATGGGAGCGATCAAAAAGGCGCCGATTAGCCCCGCACAAAGGATGGCGAGCCAGCCGCCAGGCGAGCGGCCGCGCGAGGTTACGGTGAAGGGCTCCCCGGCCTTTCCGCCACCGCCCTCAATCAGCCGCTCTAGCCCAAAGAAGCGCTGGAACAGGGCAAGCATCGTGATKGTCGCGACCAGCAGTACGCTGGCGAGTGCCGCGGCGAAGGGCCAGTTCAGGTCGGTGTTGATGTTGGTCGCGATCATTTGCGCGACCATGGTCTGGCCCGGGCCGCCMATCAAAGCGGGCGTCAGATAGAAGCCGATTGCGTTCATGAAGACGATCATCGCTCCCGCGACCACGCCAGGCGCCGTCAATGGCAGAATGATGCGACGAAAGATGGTGAAGGGCCCTGCGCCGAGGCCTTCGGCGGCTTGGACTGTCGAAAGTTCGAGATTGCGGAAGGCTGCATAGAGCGGCAGCACGATGAAYGGCATGAGCACATGAGTCATCCCAATCAGCACGCCAGATAGATTGTAGATGAAGGCGATCGGCGTGGAAGTCAGGCCGGCGCCCATCAGGAGCTTGTTTATCACCCCATTGCTCTGAAGCAGGATGATCCAGGCCGTCGTGCGCACCAGAGCACTCGTCCAGAACGGCAACAGCACGAGCAGCATCAACAGGGCGCGCATGCGCGGCCCGACCGTCGCCATGACATAGGCGAGCGGATAGCTGGCCAGGACCGCCAGCACCGTCACGAGCCCGGCGATGCCAAGCGTCGTGGCGAGCACTGAACGATAGACCGGAACCTCGACCATTCGTCGGAAATGCGCGAGCGTGAAGCCGGCCTCGCCGAAGGCGAGCTTAAGCAGCGACAGCACCGGAACGGCGAATAGCACCGCTAGCACGATGGCGAAGGGCAAAAGCCCGAGCCAGACCGGGAAGCCTCGTCCCGCCACGGCGGGACGCCGTGCCGATGCGGATGCAAATGTCGCCATGCCGGTCACGCCACGAAGAGCTGACGCGGAAAGTTGGTCAACCGCTCGCAGCCCTCCGCCGTGATGGTGATGGTCTCGGACATGCCGAAGCCCTTCGCCAGCACATAGGTGTGGAAGGTCATGCCGGGCGCGAAGTGCCAGCTCGCGGTCGGCTCTGCCTCCAGCGGTTCTCCCCCGTTTGGCTGCAGCATCAGACCGACGGAATAGAACGTCTTGTTGGTATAGGTTTCGCGTAGACCGGCTGACAGCACGCCCTCGCGATAGATCGAATCCGGCACTGTCGCGGCAACACCAGGCTTCACGGCATCTATCGCCGCATCCTGAATTGCGATCAGCCTGGCAACGATGGCGTGCTCCTCGTCGGTGGCCGAGGCGACCTTGATCGGACGCATGAAGCGCGCATGGTAGTGGCGCACATTCGGCGTCGTCTCAAGCTGGACGATGTCGCCGGTCGCGAGCACGCGGTCGGAATAGCCACCATGCAGGTGATAAGCGCGCTCGCCGGACGACAGGACGCCTGGTCCGGGTAGGTCGCTGCCAGCGCGGATCATCGCGGCGCAGATTTCGGCCGCCATCTCGCGCTCTGTCGCGCCGGCCTTGGCCGAGGCGATGCCCGCCGCCATGCCGGCTTCGGCCGCGTTCCCGGCCGCGCGCTGATACGCGATCTCAGCGGGCGACTTGATGAAGCGCATCGCGGTGGTGAAGCGCGAGGCGTCACTCCAGATTGTCTCAGGCAGTGCGGCGCGCAAGGCATCGTAGCGCGAGACACTAAGGGTCCACGCTTGCATCTCGACGGCGAGCTTTGCCTTGGCGCCAACCGCCTCAGTGATCGCGCGTGCCGCGACCGCAATTCGGTCGTCGGAGTCCGTCCACATGACCCGCTTCGGGAACACGCAGGTCGCGTCGAGATAATATTCCTCGACATCGCGGCAGAACAGCACGGGATCGCCGTTGAGCGGGATGACGGCGAACTGAAAACTCGAATAGCCGCGCGTGAAGAAGCCGGTGAGATAGGTCACGGTCTCAGGCAGGAAGGCTACGAAGGCGTCCTGTCCTGTCCGCGCCAGCTCGGCGCGGACTTTCTCGACCCGCGCGAGATAGTCCTCGCGCGGGAACCAGGGGGTGGCGATCGACATGGTCAATCCTTCAGCATGGTGGTGTAGGCCTCGGTCACTTTTGCGCCGTTGTCGGCCCACCACTCGATGTCGAGGAACAGCGCGTTCTTCAGCCGCTCCGGGGTAGAAGGAAGGCTCTCGGCCCGCGCGGCGGGGATAGAAGCCCAGGCCTTTTCGGTGGTCGGTCCGTAGGCGACGTATTCGGAAAGGCGGGCGTTGTTCTCGGGCTTGGCGATGTAGTTCAGGAAGGCAACGGCCTCGGCCTTGTTCGGCGCGCCCTTCGGGATCATGAAGAAGCCGACCTGCGGGATCTGCTGCTCCCAGACCATGGCGATAGGCAGCTTGGACTCGATGCCCGACTGGAAGCGGCCGTTCCAGCCCAGAGCCATCACGACCTCGCCGGAGCCCAGCGCCTGGACCGGCTGCGCGCCGCTCGCCCACCAGACAGCCACGTTGGGCTTCAGCACGCGGATTTTATCAAGAGCACGCTTAAGGCCCGCCTCGGTCGAGAGCGTCTTGTAGACATCCGCCATCGGAACGCCGTCGGCGAGCAGCGCCGCTTCGATGACGGTTTCGGGCTTGTCGGGGAGGGTCCGCTTGCCCGGGAACTTTGCCGTGTCCCAGAAGTCCGCGAAGCTCTTGGGCTGCGGGCCGCCGGCCGGGAAGGCCTTGGTCGAGAAGCCAATCAGCGTAGAGAAGATCTCCGAGGCGACGCCGTAGTCGTTGCGCGCGCCGGGGATGACGTGATCCGTATTGACCATGTCGGGTGTGATCTTTTCGAACAGACCCTGGCGGACGCCGCGCATCAACCCACCGCCGCCGGCAGTGACGATGTCCCAACTCACGGATTTAGTCTCTACCATCGCCTTGATCTTGGCGGTCTCAGGCCCGGTATCCTCTTCGACCTTGATACCGCTCTCCTTGGTGAACGGCTGGATCCAGGCCTTGCGAATTGCCTCCTGATAGGCACCGCCCCACGAAGAAAACGTCATCTCCTTGGCGCTGGCGATACCCGGGGCGAACAGCGCCAATGCTGTGGCCGCTACGATGAGCCTCTTCATAACCCTCTCCTCTTTGCAGAATGTCGGTTTAGGCGGCGGTTGCGCCGCAAAGCGCGGCGAACTTGCTGAGCATGGTCTTGGCCGGCAGGGCCTCGTCGGCGGTCGCCTTGAGATCGTCGATATCGGCGCCGTCGCGTTCCATCGTGGCCCGGCTCTGCTCGAACCAAAGCTGTGCCTGCGCCTTCGTGATCTCGGGATGGCCCTGAATGCCCCAGACCTTGCGGTCCTGATAACGCCAGATCTGATTGGGACAGAGGTCGCTCGACGCCAGAATCCGCATGTCGGGGTGGTCGGCGCGCACCTCGTCGTTGTGCCAGACGAACATGTAGACCCGCTCACCGATCTCGTCGGCGATGAGGTCGCTCTTCGCTTCCGGCGATACGTCGAGCCACTTGTTGCCGACTTCGCAGAAGGACCGGCGAAACACCTGGTCGCGCCCGCAGAGCGCCGAAGCCAGGATCTGGCTGCCGAAGCAGACCCCAAGCATCGGG
>NZ_JBFTLD010000334.1:0-6548 GCF_056396265.1 Allobosea sp. 05T422_2
ACATGCCAGAGTCGGTCCCGATCGAGCGCCGGCGGTGCGCGTCGGTCGAGCATGCGGTAGATGTAATAGCGGCGCCTAGCCGAGATGCGCGCATCGAATTCGTCGGACACAGCCTCGGCGCTCAGAACCGCGACCGGCAGATGCTTCAGGCGGGCATTGCTCGCGTCACGCACGACATCGGTGCGCCACTCCTTGTCCAGAACGACATGGGCGACCTGATGCGTCGCATGGACGCCGGCATCGGTGCGCCCGGCGCAGTGCAGGCGGACGGCATGACCACAAAAGGCCTCGACCGCTTCCTCGATGCTCTGTTGAACCGACGGACCGTTGAGCTGACGCTGCCAGCCGGAGAACGGCGTTCCATCATACTCGATGACGAGCTTGTAGCGGGGCATCAGAATATGATGCCGAAAACTGGGAACCGAACTTTGGGCGACATCATGCGGGCGCCCTAGATCCGATGGCCGGGATCGAGCCGCGCGCCGCGCAGGAATTCGCTCCCGCTCATGGGCGCACGGCCGGCGCGCTGAACCTGAAGCAACCTCACTGCGCCCTCGGCGCAGGCGATCGTGCCCTCACCGTCCAGCAGCGTGCCCGGCTCGGCAGCGCCGCCAGCCAGCGCCGTACGCAGGATCTTGAGCCTCTCCGGCCCCTTTCCGAGATCGACCTCGGCAAAGGCGCCTGGAAAGGGCGAGAGCCCGCGCACGAGGTCATGGACCTGCTGCGCTGGACGCGCCCAGTCCAGCTTCGCCTCGGCATTGGCGATCTTGGCAGCGTAGGTCACCCCCTCGACGGGTTGTGGAGTGAACTGCAGCCCGCCACGCCCGAGCGCAGCCAGGGCGCGCACCATCAGGTCGGCGCCAAGCGAAGCCAGCCGATCATGCAGTTCGCCGGCCGTCATATCGGGGCCGATCGCAAGCTTCTCGACCATGCCGACCGGGCCGGTATCCAGCCCCGCCTCCATCTTCATGACGCAGATGCCACTCTCGGCATCGCCCGCCATGATGGCCCGCTGGATCGGGGCAGCGCCGCGCCAGCGCGGGAGAAGCGACGCGTGCAGGTTGAGGCAGCCCAGTTCCGGCAGATCAAGGATCGCCTGCGGCAGGATCATGCCATAGGCGACGACGACCGCGACGTCGGCCTGATGCGAGGCGATCACCTCGGCAGCTTCGTCGGTCTTCAACGTCTTCGGCGTGAACACCGGAATGCCGAAGCGCTCGGCGGCGCGATGCACCGGGGACGGCTTCAGATCGAGACCACGACCGGCCTGCGCCGGGGCGCGGGTGTAGCAACTCACAACCTCGTGGCCCTGGCCGATGATCTCGGTCAGGGTCGGCACGGCGAAATCCGGTGTGCCCATGAAGATGACGCGCAAACTCATGCGAACAGCGCCGCTTTCTGATCGATACGGATCATTCAGGCCGCGCTGTCGCGACGCGCCGCCTTGGCGAAACGCTTGGTGACACGCTCGCGCTTCAGCCGCGACAGGTGATCGATGAAGAGCACGCCATTGAGATGGTCGATCTCGTGCTGAAGGCAGGTGGCGAGCAGGCCGTCCGCCTCGATGTCCTGCACCTTGCCGTCGAGATCGAGATAGCGAACCTTCACCCGCGCCGGACGCTCGACCTCCTCGTAATATTCGGGGATCGAAAGGCAGCCTTCCTCATGGATGTTCAGCTCCTTGGAAGACCAGGTGATTTCCGGATTGATGAAGGTCATCGGCGCCTTCTCCTCCTCCGGCTTGGCGAGGTCGATCGTCAGCAGGCGCAGCGGCACGCCGATCTGGATCGCTGCCAGGCCGATGCCGGGTGCGTCATACATGGTCTCGAGCATGTCGGCGGCGAGCGCCTTGATCTCGGGCGTGACGGCCTCGACAGGTTTCGAGACCTGGCGCAGGACTGAATCGGGCAGGATGACGAGAGGGCGAATAGCCATAGGGCGCTCGAACCGGTTTTTCTTGCTGACGCCGCGGACATAAGCACTTGTTGGCGGGTGGTCAAACCGTTCCGCTTTCGTTCGGCATGCGCACGCGAATCGGCTAATCTGCCGTCATGAACGGAATTGCCTTCACGCTGCTCGAGCGGCCGGTCACCTGGAGCGAGGCCGCCCTTGCCTTCGCCGGTAGCAGCCTGTTTCTGCTTGTGCTCGTCGCGTTGTCGCTCTGGCGCAGTTCGCGCGGGCGAGCGATCGAGGCCGTCATCGCTGCCGAACGCGCCCGCGAGATGGACGACAAGGTCGCCGAGATGAACCGCATGCAAGCCGAGATGACGGGCCGGATGCAGACGATGGCCGAGATTCTCTCGACGCGGCAGGCCGACCTTGCCCGCCTCGTCGCCGAGCGGATGGACGGCCTGCGCCAGCAGGTCGGCTCCGGGCTCGAGCAGAACGTCAAGCAGACCACGGAGAGCCTCGGCAAGCTGCAGGAACGGCTTGCGGTCATCGACGCTGCCCAGAAGAACCTGACCGACCTGACCAGCGAAGTGGTGACCCTCAAGGACGTGCTCTCCAACAAGCAGGCACGTGGCGCCTATGGCCAGGGCCGGATGGAGGCGATCATCCGCGACGGGCTKCCCGCCGCCTTCTTCTCGTTCCAGCCGACGCTCTCGAACCGCAACCGGCCGGACTGCCTCGTCACCCTGCCAGGAGACGGGCGCGGCCTCGTCATCGACGCCAAATTCCCGCTGGAGAGCTTCACCATGCTGCGCGAAGCGCGTGGCGAGGAGGCAAAGAAGGCAGCGGGCGTGCGCGTGCGCGGCGATGTCGGCCAGCACGTCAAGGATATCGCCGAGCGCTATTTCGTGCCCGGCGARACGCAGGACATGGCCCTGCTCTTCGTGCCGTCCGAATCGATCTATGCCGACCTGCACGAGCATTTCGACGACGTGATCCAGAAGGCCCATCGCTCCCGCGTCATGGTCGTGTCGCCGTCCCTGCTCGCCCTGGCGATCCAGCTGATGCAGTCGCTCATTCGCGATGCCCGCATGCGCGAGGAGGCTCGCGTCATCCAGACCGAGGTTGGCAGGCTCCTGACCGATGTCCGCCGGCTCGGCGAGCGGGCCGAGAAGCTCGACCAGCATTTTCGCCAGGCGCAGGAGGATGTCGCCGGCATCCGCACCTCGGCCGGCAAGATCACCAGCCGCGGCGACAAGATCGGCGCGCTCGAATTCGATGAGCCGGCGAAGAGCGAGCCGTCGCTACCCTTCGCCAAGGGGCTCGAGCTGAAGGCCGCCGAGTGATCAGCCGCGGTTGAGCACGGCCGAAAGCTCCGGCTTGACGTTCAGCGTCTGGAAGACGACGCAGTAGCGCTCGGTCAGCTTGAGCAGAGTGTCGAGCTTGTCCTGTGGGGCGTCGCTCTCGACATCGAAGGACAGGCGGATCGCCTTGAAGCCGACGGGCGCATCCTTGACGACGCCGAGCGTGCCGCGGAAATCGAGATCGCCCTCGGCCCTGACAGTTCCCTTCTTCAGTTCGATTTCAAGGGCGGTCGCGACCGCCTTCAGCGTGACGCCGGCGCAGGCGACCAGCGCCTCAAGCAGCATGTCGCCGGAGCAGAGCTCGGCACCGGTTCCGCCGGTCGCCGGGTGCAGCCCGGCCAGGGCGATCGCGCGGCCGGTCTCGACCTTGCAGGCGATATGCTGGTCGTCGAGTTCGCCACGGGCCTTCAGCGTGATCACCGCGGCGTCGGGCGCCTCGCGGTATTTGTCCTTGAGCGGAGCCTGGAGGGCGCGAAGCGCGGTGACGTCCATGGTTCTCAACCTTCTTCAGACGAGCGGCGATGTGCCGCCGTGATAAGCCTGTCGCCGACGCGGGGCCAGCCCCAACCCGGCATGGGCGTCTCGCGCCTCACCACCACATGCCTGCGGTCTCGGCGGCCTTGTGCTGATGCGGCTCTCCGTTCGCGAGGGAGCGATCGAGAGTGCGCAGGACCTCGCGCTTGCTCGCCTCGAAGGCTGGAGAGAGCCTGTCGCGCGGACGGGCGAGAGGATTGTCGAATTCATCGAAGATGCGGCCGGGGTTCGGCTGCATGACGATGATGCGATCTGCCAATGTCACCGCCTCCTCGACATCATGGGTGACCATGACGACGGTCGGCCGGCTCTCCTCCCAGAGCGCCAGCAGATGGCCGTGCAGGCTTGCCCGCGTCGTGGCGTCGAGCGCCGAGAAGGGCTCGTCCATCAAAAGCAGCTTTGGCCGTGTCACCAGGGCGCGCGCGATGGCGACGCGCTGCTGCTGCCCGCCGGACAGTTCGCGCGGCCAGCGCTTCTCGTAGCCGGCGAGCCCGACACGCACGAGCGCATTCGCGACCAGTCCCTCGCGTGCGAAGGGCGTCAGATGCGACAGGCCGAAGGAGACATTCTCGGAGACACTGAGCCAGGGGAAGAGGCGCGGCTCCTGAAAGATCACGCCGACATCGGCGCGTGGCGCCAGGATCGCCTCGCCGTCGAGGCTGACGCGGCCGGCGCTTGGTTGGTCCAGCCCGGCGACGAGCCGCAGTAAGGTGGTCTTGCCGCAACCGGAGCCGCCGACAAGCGCGAGGATCTCGCCGGCGGCCACGGTGGTGGTGACAGCAGACAGTGCCTGTGTGCCGTCGGCATAGGTTTTGGAGAGGCTGTCGAAGCTCAGCATCGAGGATGCCTTTCAGAGCTTGTCGCGACCCAGATCCTGCCAGGCGAGGAAAGGCCGCGTGATGGCGAGAAGCAGGCCATCCGCCAGTTTGCCGAGCACGGCGAAGGCGATGATGGCCGCGATGATGGTGTCGGGACGGCCAAGCTGCTGGCCGTCCACAAGCAGATAACCAAGGCCCTCGCTCGCTCCCATGATCTCGGCCGCAACCACGAACATGAAACCAAGGCCGAGGCCCGAGCGCAGCGCGGTGAACCAGGCGGGCAGGATCGCCGGCAGCAGCACCCGCCGCACCATGGCGAAGCGGCCGAGCCGGAAGACGCGCCCAACCTCGATGATCTTGCGATCGATCGAGAGGATCGCCGCCGCCACGCCGAGATAGACGGGGAAGAACACGCCAACGGCAATCAGCGCGATTTTCGACGCTTCGAAGATGCCGAACCAGAGGATGAAGAGCGGCACCCAGGCAATCGAGGGAATCGCTCGCAGAGCCTGCAAGGTCGGATCGAGCACGCTGCGCGCCAGAGGCAGGGCCCCCGTCAGCGCGCCGAGCAGCGTGCCGACAGCCGCTCCCAGCCCGAAGCCGGCGGCAACACGCCAGAGCGTGGCCGACGCATGGGTCAGGAGTTCGCCCGAGACGGCGAGTTGCCAGAGCGTCTTGCCGACCACGCTCGGCGGCGGCATCAGACGACCATTGGCCAAGCCGGCACCGACCAGGAACTCCCAGAGAGCAGCCAGAAGAAGCGGCAGCAGCAGGCCGGCCAAACCGAGGCCGCGGGGTTTCCGGAAGACATCCGGACGCCCCCTACCCTCGGCAACCGTATCGAGTCCCAGCGTGCTCATCGTTCCGGCTTGTGTCTGCTCGTCCGGGCTCAGTTATTGGCGGCAGCGAAGCGACGGTCGAGCAGGCTGTCGACCACCGCCTTGACGTCGGTCGTCGCCGGCAGGACGCCCGCCTCCTTGAGTGCGAGACCAGCAGCAAGGATGGTGTCGGCCTGGGCCTGCCCGATCGCGGAATGGGTCAGTTCGGTGCGGGTAAGCTGGCGCTCGATGACCGCGTCGGAGAGCTTGGTATAGTCGACGAGCACCTTCTTCAGCTCGGCCGGGTTGGCCAACGCATAGGCACGGGCCTCCTCGTAGGCGGCCAGCACCTTGCGGACCAGCGCCGGATGCTCGTTGGCGAAGGCCTCGCGGACATTCAGGATGCCCCAGGTGTTGTCCTCGGCCTTCCGGTGGAACAGCTTTGCACCGCTCTCGACCTCGGCTGCAGCCATCAGGGGGTCGAGCCCGGCCCAGGCGTCGACATCGCCGCGCTCAAGCGCGAGGCGGCCATCGGCATGCTGAAGCAGCACGAGCTTGACGTCCTTCTCGGTCAGCTTGGCCTCAGCGAGTGCCCGTACCAGGAAGATATGCGGATCGGTGCCGCGGGTGACGGCGACGCGCTTGCCCTTGAGATCGGCAACCCTCGTGATCTCGCTCTTGGCCCCGGTAACCAGCGCCGTCCATTCAGGCCGCGAATAGACATAGATCGACTTGATCGGGTTGCCATTGATCTTGCCGATCAAGGCGGCAGCGCCGGCCGTCGAACCGAAATCGATCGAGCCGGCATTGAGGAATTCGAGCGCCTTGTTCGATCCGGCGGATTGCACCCAGCGCACCGTGATGCCCTCGGAAGCGAGTGCCTTCTCCAGCGTGCCACGCTCCTTCAGCACCAGGCTGACGGGGTTGTAGGTGGCGTAATCGATGCGGATTTCCTTCGGCGCCTGGGCATTGGCGCTGAGAGCGCCCAGACCTGCACCGGCCATGGCAAGCCCGGCGAGTACAAGACGGCGGCTGACTGCCTTGATGACGTTCATTGTCGATCCCCATTTCGGTGACGCGAAGGGATCGGGAGAGGTCGAGCCTATCCTACCCCACGCTTTAGC
>NZ_JBFTLD010000335.1:0-6547 GCF_056396265.1 Allobosea sp. 05T422_2
GAGAGACATCGATTCCAGCATAATGCTCCACGGCTGTTCCTCTCATGATGCTTGAGGCCGATCGCTCGGACCTCGTTTTCAACACCATCATTCTGAGGGACAGCCACCCAAAATGGCTATTCGAAGCGCCGGCCCATTACGGCATCTAGTCTAGTCTGCAGCACGCGTCGTGGTCGGGCTTGTCCCGACCACCTGTACTTCCCTCCAAGCTCCACGCTTCGCCCCCGGCGGTTCAAGACGCGGATGGCCCGCGTGACAGGGAGAGCCTGCGCTTCGCCTACGCCGCCAGGCCTCGCTTCTCCAGCAGCGCATCGGGCGTGGGCAGCCTGCCCCTGAAGAGCGTGTAGGCCTCTGCCGGATCACGCGTATCGCCCGCCGAATAGATGAAACGCTTCAGCTTGGCGGCGACATCGGCAGCGAAGACGTCTCCAGCCTCGATGAAGGCATTGAAGGCGTCGGCATCCATTACCTCGGACCAGAGATAGCTGTAATAGCCGGCCGAATAGCCGTCGCCCGAGAAGACATGGGTGAAATGCGGCGTGCGGTGACGCATGATGATCTCGGCCGGCATGCCGATACGCTCCAGCTCTGCTGCCTCGAAGGCAAGCGGATCGACCGTTGCCGGATCCTTCAGCGAATGGAAGGCGAGGTCGACCAGCGCCGAGGAGGTGTATTCCACCGTCGCAAAGCCCTGGTTGAAGGTCTGCGCCTTCTTGATCTTGTCGATCAGCCCCTCGGGGATCGGCTCGCCGGTCTCGGCATGCAGGCAATAGGCCTGCATCACCTCGCGCGTCAGGAACCAGTGCTCGTAAAGCTGGGAGGGCAACTCGACGAAATCGCGCGAGACCGAGGTGCCGGCGAGCGAGCCATAGGTCACATCGGACAACAGCCCATGCAGGGCATGTCCGAATTCATGGAACAGGGTGCGCGCATCGTCGATCGAAAGCAGCGCCGGCTTGCCGGCCGCGGGCTTCGCGAAATTGCAGACATTGACGATGATCGGGCGAACCTCGCCGCCGAGCCTCCGCTGGCCGCGATAGGCGCTCATCCAGGCGCCCGAACGTTTCGATGCGCGGGCGAAATAATCACCGAGGAAGAGCCCGATATGCCGGCCGCCCACGTCGCGGACCTCAAAGACGCGGACATCGGGATGATAGCCAGCGAGATCGTGCTTCTCCTCGAAGGTCAGGCCGAAGAGCTTGCCCGCGGTGTCGAAGGCTGCAGCGATGATGCGGTCGAGCTGGAGATAAGGCTTCAGCACCGCCTCATCGAGCGCATAGGTCTTCTGGCGCACCTTCTCGGCATAGTGGCGCCAGTCCCACGGTCGGATCGGGCCATTCTCGCCCTCCTCCTGCGCGAGCAGGGCAAGGTCAGCCGCTTCCTTCGCAGCCCGCGCCTTGGCCGGCTTCCAGACCAGTTCGAGCAGCCCCCGGACATTCTCCGGCGTCTTGGCCATGGAATCGTCGAGCTTGAAATGCGCGAAGGTCTCGAAGCCGAGCAGCTTCGCCTTCTCGGCACGCAAAGCCACCATCTCCGCGACGATGGCGCGGTTATCCGTCTCGCCGCCATTCTCGCCGCGCTTGCTCCAGGCCACGAAGGCCTCCTCGCGGAGCTCGCGGCGGGTGGAGAAAGTCAGGAAGGGCTCGATGATCGAACGTGAAAGTGTAACCGCATGCTTGCCATCATGGCCCCGGTCGCCAGCGGCATGGGCCATCGCCGCCCGCAGGAAGGGCGGCACGCCCGCGAGCTTGGCCTCGTCATCGAGGACAAGCGCATAGGAGGCCTCATCCTTGAGCACGTTCTGGCTGAACTGCGTGCCGAGCCCCGCCAGCCGCTCGTTGATCGCGGCAAGGCGTTTCTTTTCCTCGGGACCAAGCTGCGCACCCGAGCGAACGAAGCCGCGATAGGTCCGCTCCAGCAGGCGCTTCTGTTCGGCGTCCAGTCCCAGATTCTCGCGCTTCGCGAAGACCGCATCGACGCGGGCGAACAGGGCCGGGTCCATCATGATTGCCGACCAGTGCCGCGAGGTGACCGGTGACATCTCGCGTTCGATCGCCTGCAGCGCCTCGTTCGTGTCAGCCCCGGCGAGATTGTAGAAGACACCGCCGACGCGGCTGAGCGCGCGGCCCGACCGTTCCAGCGCTTCGATCACGTTGGCGAATTCAGGCACTGCCGGATCGTCGGAGATCGCCGCGATCTCCGACTTGTGCTTGGCCAGAGCCGCCTCGAAAGCCGGCGTGATGTGTTCAGGCTTGATCACCGCGAAGGGTGGCAGGCCGAAGGGTGTCTCCCAGACGGCGGCGAAGGGATTGTCGACGGGTAGCGGCAAGGCTTCTGGCGCGGTCATCTCGTTCCGTTCCGGAAAAAACAGGGGAAGGTCAGTCTTGAGCGTAGATATGGGCGAGATAGCGCCGCATGAAGGGCGGCATGTCGAGATGGTCGCTCTCGGCAAGATTGCGCACAATCACGATGTCGGAGAGTTCCGGCTCCGCCTGCTGCTTGATGCGTGACAGCATGATCTCGCGCGCCTCCTCGGCCGACCAGGACAGCGCCACCGGCCGCATGAAGGCGACGCGCCCCGTCAGGATCACCGCCGTCCAGCTTTCATCGACGTCGATTTCGCCCAAGGTCAGTCCGGTCTCCTCGCAGAGTTCGCGGGTGACGCTGCCGGCAAGGTCGAGCATGCCGTCGTCCCTGAGATCTTCGCGATCCGGCGTACCGGCGGCGAAATAGACTTTGCCCGCATTGGCGGTGTGGTCGCCCATCACGCCGCAGAGAAAGGCGCCATCCGCCGCCCTCAGGGCCGCCATCGCATAGCCGTTGCGGACCACCGGGCCGGGATGGCCAAGATCGCGCCAGGTCATGAAGGCGGCGTAATCCGTCTCGAAATAGCGTGCGCTGAACACGCCATCCGCGATCGCGCCGCGATGCTGCAGCATGATCCGGCCATTGAACATCGCCGGCTTGCCGGCGCTGATCCTGGCCCAATGCGCGGCAATGGCAGTGTGGTTCTCCCGCGCGAAGACCCAGTCATGCGGCTCGACCACGGCCTCGACCCGCGCAAGCGGAACGATCGTCCCGTCGACAACACCATTCATCATTCGGTCCCACTCACAGCAGCACGCCCTCGCTCACCAGCACAGCTTCGCCGCCAATGCTGGCCGAAACGAGTCCACCGCGCTCGACCCGCAGAGTGAGTTCGATCTGCGACGGCCGTCCCATCTCGTACCCTTGCTCGATGACGAGGCGGTGCTCGCCATCGCCGGGACGATCGAAGGCCATCACGGCGGCGGAGAAGGCGGCGGCTGCGCCACCGGTCGCGGGGTCTTCGCCGATGCCCATCCCTGGCGCGAACATGCGGGCATGGAAGTGATGGCCCGCATCGCGGGTCTGCCGGCAATAGACGAAGGCGTTGGGATGCTCGGCCGGCTTCATCACCGTATTCCACCGCATCATGTCGAGCGTGATTCGGCCCATCGCCTCCAGACCCGCCACCGGAACCAGAGTGAAGCCGACGCCACCGGAGAATACGCCTGGCTCATGGGCATCGAAGCCGATCTCGGCTGGATCGAGCCCGAGCGCAGTTGCAAGCTCCACTGGCGATGCCGCCTCTCCGATCCGCTCCGGCAAGCGCGGCAAGGTGAAGGTCGCCCTGCCCTGATCATTCCCGACCGAGACGTCGCAGGAGACGGCACCGATCCGCTCCTCCAGGACGAGCTTGTCGTTTTCCCTGCCCGCCTGGGCATCGTGGAGAGCGAGCAGGATGGCTGTGCCGACGGTTGGATGGCCGGCGAATGGCAGCTCCCGGCCCGGCGTGAAAATCCGAATGGCGGCACGGTTGGCCGGGTGGGCGGGCGGCGCGACGAAGACCGTCTCGGACAGGTTGAATTCGCGCGTGATCGCCTGCATCGCCTCGGTGTCGAGGCCCTCTGCGTCCAGCACCACCGCCAAAGGGTTGCCGGCGTGACGTGCCCCGGTGAAGACATCGAGCGTGACGAAGCGGCGTTTCACGGCAACCCTCCCTTGGTGGTAGGCACGACCAGATCGATGGTCAGCGGGCAATGATCCGACGCCTTTGGCCTGTCCCAGCCCACGCGCGGATAGCGGTCGCTGCAGGTCGCCAGCCGCGCCATCGAACGATCGGGCTCGCGCGGATCGAGCGGCACGCGATAGGGCAAACCTCGCCGGATCATCTGCATGGCCGGATTGGGGTTCGCAGCCGCCAGCGCCGGCGACAGCAGGATATGGTCCAGCGGCATATGGCTATCGATGAGCCGCTGTTCGGCCTCCGACCAGTAGCGCCGGAAATGCGTCCAGCGCTCATGCTGGGGCAGATGCATGATCGGGTCGACAGCGAAATCCTCGAGCAACGGCTCGATGCCGCTATCCCCTTCGTCGACCAGCTCGCCAAGTGGGCCAAGGCCATGGCGATAACCGTTGAGATCGCCCAGCACGATCCAGTTGGCTTCGCGCCAAGACGCCCCGAACCAGGTCTTGACGATGTGCCTGACGGCCAGGGCCTCCGCCCGCCGGATCGGCAGGGTCTCCTGCCGGCCATCGTCGCGGCCGTTGTTCATCGACTTGAAATGGCAACCGAAGAGCGTCAGCGAACGGTCACCGAAGCTCAGCTCGACAGCGAGGCAATCGCGGGCAAAGACCCTGTCGCCCGGCCTGATGCCGAACCGCGCGAGCGAAGGATCATAAGCGCCGGCCTGGCCGAAGCTGAGGTCCTTGTGCGAGACGACACGGACCGCCGGGGGCGCCAGCAGATCGCGCCGGGCGCCAAAGCCGATATCGATGTCGCGCCTGTCATTGCCGTCGATCAGGGCGAAATGGCCGTAGCGGTAATCGGCGATGCGATGGACGTAATTGGCAAAGAACGCCTGCAGGCTCGCGAGCGAATCCACTTCCTGCAGCATCCAGATATCGGCTTGCGCCTCGGCGATGGCGAGCGCCGTCATCTGGCGCTTGTCGTCCTCAAGCGCCACCGCGAGCGAGCGCTCGACGGCATCGCGCTGGTCGGCGCGCGGAAAATGAAACAGCGACATCGCCGCAGAGGTGTCGATGCGTCCGCCATTCTCGAAGCGGTGGCGCGTCAGCAGGTTTTCGACATTGAAGGTGCCGACGCGCAGTTTCATCGAATTCAGCCTGCGGCTCAGATCGCTTCGGGCGTGAAGAGCTGCGAAGGCGTCACGAACTCGTCCTGCGCGGCGACCGTCAGGATCTCGCGCGAGCCGGCCTCCTTCGTCCGCTTCAGCAGGCCGTAGATCGAGGACGAGGCCTTGCTGAGGGCAGCGGCAGCCGATCCCTCGCGCATGTAGTGGACAAAGAAGAGGGCGGCGATCGCATCGCCCGCACCGTTGACGCTGATATCGATCTTCGGCGTGCGCACCCGGAAGGCGCCCTTGGCGTCGGCCGCCATCAGGTCGATCGCGTCCGCCGGCGTTTCTTCCGTGACCAGCGATGTCACCAGCACGACTTTCGGGCCGGCATCGCGCAGCGTTTCGACGGCGCGGTGCGCGTCGGCGATGGTCTTCACCTCGATATCCGTCAGGAGTTCGAGCTCGAACTGGTTCGGCGTGACGATATCGGCAGCCGGCACCGCCTGTTCGCGCATGAATTCGGGAATGCCCGGCCGCACGAAAATGCCGCGCCCGACATCGCCGATCACCGGATCGCAGCAATAGAGCGCATCGGGATTGGCCGCGCGGACACGTTCGACGGCAGACAGGATGGCGTGGCCGATATCGGCCGATCCCATATAGCCGGAGAGCACGCCGTCGCAGCCCGGCAGCACGCCACGTTCGGCAATGCCTTCCATCACCTCGTCGATCATGCCGCCCTCGAAGACCCGGCCCTTCCAGTCCCCGTAGCCCGTGTGATTCGAGAATTGCACGGTATGGATCGGCCAGACCTCGACCCCAAGTCGCTGCATCGGGAAAACGGCGGAGGCGTTGCCGACATGGCCAAAAGCGACATGGGACTGGATCGAGAGGATGTTCATGGCGCGCAGCATAAGCCTTCAACGAAACGACGCGGCGAACCTAGCGGTTGCCGCGCCGGGAGCAAATCGAAAGCGTTGATGCAGGCGATGACAAACGGCGATCAGGCAGAGCCGAGACGCATCACGCTGGCCGTGTCGGTGAACTGCGTCAGGCTTCGCACCTTGCCGTCTTCCACAGTGACCAGATCGACCGCCTCGAAGCTCTGGGTACGACCGGTCGGCACATGGGTGACATCGGCGCTCCAGTGAAACGAGGCGCGAGCGCCTTCGACGAGCAGCCCCAGCGTCCTGAACTTCGAAAAGGCGAACGTGCCGATCAGCCCGGCCATCTGCTCCCGAACCGCGGCACAGCCCGTCTGGGGGCTGCACATGGGCCCGAGATCCTCCGCTCCCATGAAATGGAACCGGCAATCGGGATGGAAGAAGGCCATCACTCCATCAAGATCCCCCTGCACACGCGCCTCATAGGCGCTCAGGAGCAAGGTCTCGATCGCAGCGCGCTCGGTCATCTCGGCTCTCCCAATGGAAGAGCCGAGTTTGACC
>NZ_JBFTLD010000336.1:0-6539 GCF_056396265.1 Allobosea sp. 05T422_2
CCGGTGGGCAGCGTCAACGCGTGGCGATCGCCCGGGCACTGGCGATGAACCCCACCCTGATGCTGTTCGACGAGCCGACATCGGCGCTCGATCCCGAGATGCGCGAAGAGGTTCTCCAGGTCATCCGCAAGGTGCACCAGGAGCACAACATGACCATGGTCATGGTGACCCACGAGATCGGGTTCGCCAAGAGCGTCGCCAGCCGGGCCATGCTGCTCGACGCCGGACAGATCGTCGAGGAGGCCCCTGCCCGCGCCTTCTTCGAGAATCCGGCCGAGGAACGCACCCGGCGCTTCCTGCGCGCCATCATCAACGATTGATCCTTGGCGATTGCCTTCCCCTCGCGCAACGCCGGCATTMGTGTGCCGGCGCGCCGCCACACGAGTCCCTGCAATGATCCAACCGAACTACATCGGCGGAGAGTGGCGTCACGCAAGTGAAGCGATCGCCAACATCAATCCGTCGAACACCAATGACATCGTCGCCCATTACGCGCAGGCCACTCATGCCGACGTGCAGGACGCCATCGACGCAGCTGCGACAGCCTTCCCGGCCTGGTCGCGCTCATCGATCCAGCTCCGGCACGATATCCTGAAGGGTATTGGCGACGAGATCCTCGCTCGCAAGGACGAACTCGGGATGCTGCTTTCCCGCGAGGAGGGCAAGGTGCTGGCGGACGGCATCGGTGAGGTCGTGCGGGCCGGGCAGATCTTCCACTTCTTTGCCGGTGAGTGCCTGCGCCTGGCAGGCGACAGGTTGGCCTCGATGCGTCCCGGCGTCGAGGTCGACATTACCCGGGAGCCTGTCGGCGTCGTCGGGCTGATCACGCCCTGGAACTTTCCGATCGCGATTCCTGCCTGGAAGATCGCGCCTGCCCTCGCCTACGGCAACTGCATCGTCCTCAAACCGGCCGAACTGGTGCCGGGCTCCGCGCATGCGCTGGCTGACATCCTTGCCAGAGCCGGCCTTCCGGCCGGCGTCTTCAACCTCGTGATGGGATCGGGATCTGTCGTCGGCGAAGCGATCCTGCGCAGCGATAACGTGGACGCAATCTCCTTCACCGGCTCTGTCACCACGGGCCGCAAGGTCGCAGAGGCCTGTGTCGCATCCGACCGGATGAAGAAGATGCAGCTCGAAATGGGCGGCAAGAACCCGCTTGTCGTGCTCGACGATGCCGATATCGAACTGGCGGTTGGGTGTGCGCTCAATAGCGCCTTCTACCAGACCGGGCAGCGTTGCACCGCAGCGTCCCGGCTGATCGTCACCGACAAGATCCATGACAGCTTCGTAGAGCGCCTGATCGATGCCATGCACGGGCTCGTCGTCGACGATGCGCTCAAGCCGGAAGCAAGCATCGGACCCGTGGTTGACCAGAGGCAGCTCGATCAGGACCTGCGCTATCTCCGCCTTGGTCAGGAGGAAGGCGGCCGGCTTGCGTGCGGCGGTGAGGTTCTCGCGCGGGCCACGCCAGGATTCTATCTATCGCCGGCGCTGTTCACCGAGATCGACCAGACCATGCGGATCGCCCGCGAGGAGGTCTTCGGGCCAGTCGCAGCAGTCATCCGCGTCAAGGACTATGACGCCGCGCTTGCCGCCGCCAACGATACAAGGTTCGGCCTCTCGGCCGGCATCTGCACGACGAGCCTCAAATATGCGAGCCACTTCAAACGCAACGCAGAGGCCGGAACGGTCATGGTCAATCTTCCGACCGCCGGCACGGATTACCACGCGCCCTTCGGTGGCCGCAAAGGTTCGTCCTACGGCCCCCGGGAACAGGGCCGCTACGCGCAGGAATTCTACACGACCGTGAAGACCGCCTACACGCTTCCGGCCTAGCCGCCGGAGGGTGGAGAATCGGCTGGCCGAATCACGGGCATTTTTCCGAAGTCCACTGCGCCGGGATGGCCGACGTCCGGCGCAGGCCGCGACGGGGGCATCGTCAGCACGCCGGTGCGAGCCATTCAGTCTCGACATGGCCTTCGGCTGGTCCCTGCCCGCACCTCGGTTTCGGGGCAGGTCTATCGTTGTGCCCTCTGCCAATTCTTGGTGCCCGCCCCAAACCTTCTCCAAAGCCATGTCATGAAGCCGCGTTGCTTGCTGCGGCTGCGGCCTAATCCACGCCGATACGCTTCGTTGCACGAACGCCCGCACGATCGGCGCATGCAGCATTGGCCATTCTGCAGCGCCCAGTTGACGCTTTCGCTGGCCCATGCCTTGCTGACGGCTGCTTGAGGGAAAAGCAGGGGGCGCAAGACCCCCGGAACATTATCAACGGCCTGTCGGCGGAGGGTATTTATGAACGAACACGACCTGCGAGGTTTGATCGCGGATGTGAAGGAAGGTGGCCTGTCGCGGCGCTCCTTCGTGCAGAAGATGGTGGCGCTGGGACTGAGCGCACCGATCGCAACCCAGATGTTGGCCTGGAACGGCGTCGCGATGGCCCAGTCGGCCGACGACTACAAGCCGACCAAGGCCGGTGGCGGCGGGCCGCTGAAGATCCTGCTCTGGCAGGCACCGACCCTGCTGAACCCGCATTTCGCCAGCGGCACCAAGGACCAGATCGCCTCGCGCGTTTTCTTCGAGCCGCTCGCCGGCTGGGACAAGGACGGCAATCTCGTTCCCCAACTCGCCGCCGAGATCCCGACCAAGGCCAATGGCGGAGTGTCTGCCGACGGCAAGGAAGTGATCTGGAAGCTGAAGCAGGGCGTCAAATGGCATGACGGCAAGCCGTTCACCGCGGATGACGTCGTCTTCACCTGGGAATATGCCGCCGATCCGGCCACCGCCGCCTATACGACCGGCGCCTACAAGGACATCAAGGTCGAGAAGATCGACTCCCACACCGTCAAGATCATCTTCAAGGATCCGACGCCGTTCTGGGCCGATGCCTTCGTCGGCGTCGCCGGCATGATCATCCCGAAGCACCATTTCGGCGAGTACAAGGGCGCCAAGTCGCGCGAAGCCCCGGCCAATCTGAAGCCCGTTGGCACCGGCCCCTACAAGTTCGTCGAGTTCAAGCCCGGCGACCTGCTCACGGGCGAACGAAACCCCGATTATCACGTCAAGAACAAGCCGCATTTCGACACGCTCGAAGTCAAAGGCGGCGGTGACGCGGTCTCGGCGGCGCGTGCCGTGCTGCAGACCGGCGAATACGACTATGCCTGGAACATGCAGGTCGAGGACGAGATCCTCAAGCGCATGGAGACCGGCGGGCGCGGGCGCGTGGTGGTGGTTCCTGGTGGCGACGTCGAGTTCATCATCCTCAACCCCACGGACCCGTGGACCGAGGTCGACGGCGAACGTTCGAGCGTCAAGACCAAGCATCCGACGCTCAGCGATCCGGCGGTGCGCCAGGCGATCAACCTCCTGATCGACCGCGACTCGATCCAGAAGTTCATCTATGGCCGCGGCGGCACGGCGACGGCGAGCTTCGTCAACGAGCCGAAGCAGTTCAAGTCGCCGAAGCTGAAGTATGAATTCAGCGTCGACAAGGCCAACAAGATCCTCGACGACGCCGGCTGGAAGAAGGGCGCCGACGGTATCCGCGAGAAGGATGGCAAGAAGCTCAAATACGTCTTCCAGACCTCGATCAACGCGCCGCGCCAGAAGACCCAGGCGATCATCAAGCAGGCCTGCCAGCGTGCCGGCATCGATCTCGAGCTGAAGTCGGTGACCGCGTCCGTGTTCTTCTCCTCGGACGTCTCCAATCCCGACACCTACACCAAGCTCTACTGCGACATGGAGATGTACACCACGACGCAGCCGCAGCCGGATCCGGAGCGCTTCCTGAACCAGTTCGTGTCCTGGGAAATCGCCAACAAGGAGAACAAGTGGCTCGGCCKCAACGTCTCGCGCTATGGCAGCAAGGAAGCGGATGAGGCCTACAAGGCTGCGCAGAAGGAGTTCGACCCTGTGAAGCGCGCCGCGCTGCTGATCAAGGTCAACGAGATCTTCTGCGAGGCCAACATCATCCTGCCGCTCCTGTCGCGCACGATCGTAGGCGCGTCGGCGAACAACCTCGTGCCCGATATTTCGGGCTGGGAAGTCACGACCTGGAACCTTGCGAGCTGGTACCGCACCTAGCCGTCCAGCGCTCCGGGACCGAATCTGGTCCACCGCTTCGCCGCCCGCTCCCATCCGAATGGGAGCGGGCGGAACTCTGATCATCCTATGACAGGGGGCGGAGGCCGGCTTGATCCGTCGGCGCCATGTATGAAGGCTGCACCGTGCCCGACCTGATCCCGAATTTGCCCATGTCGTTGCCGAAATCGGCGCATTGTTCGAACGCTACGAGCAAGCCCTGATCGACAAGGATGTGGCTGTGCTGGATGCCGCATTCTGGGACAGTCCGCACACCATCCGATACGCGTTGCACGAGAATGGCTATGGCTTCTCGGAGATCCACGCCCACCGCGTTTCTCGCCCGCCGGGGCCCGGTATCAAGGAAAAGCGGCTGCGGCTGGAGATTCTCACTCTGGGGCGCGACATTGCCACGGTGAACCTGGAGTTCAAGGTCCGCGGGCAGGACATGGTCGGCCGGTAGAGCCAGACCTGGGCGCGCTTCCCCGATCTCGGCTGGAAGGTGATCTCCGCTCACGTATCAACGATGGAGGGGCCGCGCCTCTGGTGAGCAGCCGCGCCCCCTGCTTCGCTTTGACAGTCGAGGCCCCTGCCCCCCTAGTCAGCTTCCAATGGCGCTTGCCCTCAGCGCAGCGAGCGTCCGGCTGTCGACCGCCACGATCTCCTGTCGGAGCTTGGCGTTCTCCCATTTTGCCTGACCGGGGACACGGATGGCATTAGTACCGGGGGCGCGGCGCCCGCTGCTGATGCGCTCCCGCTCGGCTGCGGCGCGGCAAGGCAAGGCCTCAGCGCCGAAAGCGCCCGGATTCAGCGTCAGGAACAGAAACGAGCAGTCATTCGGTTGCGCGGCGTCGCCGTAGAGCGCTTTCACCTCGGCTCCCACGGCACCACCGGACAGGAGCCCGCACAGCATGTCGACCGCCAGTGCGAGGGCAAACCCCTTGGGGCCGCCGGTGGGCAGAAGCAGCCCCCTGATTGCCTCGGCAGGGTCGGTGGTCGGAAGCCCTTCCGACGTTACGGCCCAGTTCGCCGGAATCGGCTCGCCGCGCTGCTGGTGATGGCGAATGCGGCCGAGAGCGCCTTCGCTCATGGCGACATCGACCACCACCGCAGGCTCGTCCGCAGTCGGAATGGCAATCGCGATCGGGTTGTTGCCGACAGCCGGCTCAGCCCCGCCGGGGGCCGGCATCAACGGCCGCGTATTCGACATCGCAATCCCGATCATGCCGGCCTCAGCGGCCTGGGCGGCATAGCGACCGGCAGCGCCGAAATGAAACCCATGACGCACGGCAACCGCGCCGATGCCGAAACTCCGAGCCTTTGCGATAGCCAGGGTCATGGCCTGCTCGGCGGCCAGATGACCGAGCATGTGGCGGCCGTCGAGAACCGCAACGGCGCCATGGTCACTCACGCACAGAGCTTCGTCATGCGGCGAGACCGAGCCCTTGCGCAGGCGTTCGATATAGAGCGGCACATGCATCAGCCCGTGCGAGCTCAGGCCCTGCTGCTCCGCTTCGACCAGGGCTTCCGCAATACGGCTCGCGCCGGCGGGAGAGAGTCCGGCGCCGGCAAAGACAGCGGCAACCTCCGCGACAAGATCGGCAACGCGCATCGGAACGGCGCTTGGTATCTGAGACATCATCAGGCCTGTGACGGTGAAACTCGATCGATCCTAGGAGGGGCTGGATAGCAAAGTATGCACAGCGCGCTCATTTCATCGTGCGAAACGCCGGCGCTTTGAACCATCCCCCCGTCCCGGCCCGCTAGGTTGGGCAGAGGTGAACTGGGCAGCGGCGCATGGCGATAACATATGATCTGGTGAAGGAGGTCACGGCCAATCTCTATGACTGGTCGCTGCGCCGGATCCCGGAGACATCGAAGAGCGCCCTGCGTAATGCGGTCGAGACCGAGACCGTGCCCCATGCACGCAAGACGCTGGCCTTCATGCTCGACAGTGCGGAAACGGCGGAGCGGACCGAGCGCTTCCTGTGCTCGGATGCAGGGGTTCCGAGCTATGCCGTGAAGATCGGATCGGGTGTCCAGATGCGAGGCGACATCCGCCAGGCCATCGTCGATGGCTTCGAGCACCTCGTCCAGACGATCCAGCCGCCGATCCTGCGCTTCGTCACCAATCCGCTGACGAATGAGCGCAGCTACAAGGGCAAGGACATGCCGCTGGTCTCCTATGACCTGCTTGGCGATGTCGACTACATGGATATCACCTGCGCGCCGAAGGCGCTCGGCGGAGGCCGCTGGGCTGCGATCGAGACGCTGGTCAGCCCGAGCCTCGATGAGATCGAACGCTGCATCCTCGAGATGGTCATGCGTGCCGGCGGTCAGCACTGCCCTCCCGTGGTGATCGGCGTCGGTATCGGTGGCACCTTCGACCATGCCGCCAAGCTCTCCAAGGACGCGACGCTGCGGCCATTCGGCCACCATAATCCGGAGCCGATGGTTGC
>NZ_JBFTLD010000337.1:0-6419 GCF_056396265.1 Allobosea sp. 05T422_2
ATCCTGCCTCGATCTCGATGTCCCTTTCGGGCAGCGCCATGGCTATATGGGCACCTATAATCACCTGCTGCAGCTCGGCGGGACCGTCTATCTGGAAATCGTCGCGCTCGACCCCGATGCGCAAGGGCCTGGCCGCGCACGCTGGTTCGGCCTCGACGATCGCATCGCCGTCAAAGCCGATTGGGATGCGGGGCGCCGCCTGCGCGGCTGGGTCGCGCGAACCGACACCATCGACCTTGTCCTTCAAGGCCGCGAAGACATCTTTGGGCGAAAGGTCTCGCTGCCATGGTCCGCCCCCTCCTTTGACTTCGCGATCCCGGATGACGGCGCCCTGCCCCTTGKCGGAGCAGCCCCTTCCCTCATCGACAGGCGGGGCAAGCCGCGCGCGATGGCTGCGATTGCGGATCTGGGTGCACGGCTGCGCTCATTCACGCTCGCACACCGTGACGCGGCCACCCTCTCGACGCTCTATGAGACGCTCGGGATCGACCGTCCGCCTGTCATCATACCAGGCGATGATCTGCGCTATCGTGCGCTGATCGAAACGCCAGCCGGCGTGAAGGAGCTGTCCTGAGCGAGCGAAAAGCCCGATCCCATCGGACTGGTGCTGTCCCCAGCCGGGAGAACTGCCGAGGCCCGTTCGCCCCGATCAGCAGCTCTTGAATCGCATCAACCCGCATGAAAATCTGAACCAATCGCAGAGCGGTTCAATGCAAGATGCCTGGCCATTGCGCCCCATGAACAAGGTACGCCGTATGCCCAAACGCCCACCGTTCGAGCGTATCGCGCTGCTTCTGCAAGGAGGAGGAGCGCTCGGGTCGTATCAGGCCGGAGTTTACCAGGCCCTGGCCGAAGCCGAGCTGCACCCTGATTGGGTGGCGGGCATCTCGATCGGCGCGATCAATTCCGCCCTGATCGCCGGTAATCCGCCGGGGAAGCGCGTGGATGCGCTGCGCGCCTTCTGGGAGGCGATCACTGCACCTCTGCCGGGTTTCCCCGCCTTGCTCTCGTCCATGCTGGGAGCGATGCCCTGGAATGGCGATCTCGCTCACGGCTGGCTCAACCAGACGCGCGCCTTCGCCACGCTGATGGGCGGCGCGCCGGACTTCTTCAGCCCGCGCCCGATCCCGCCCTTCCTGTCCTCGGATAGCGGTGCTGCTGCAGAGAGCTTCTACGATGTCAGCCCGCTCAAGGCGACGCTGGAGCGGCTCGTCGATTTCGATCGCATCAATGCCGGTCCGATGCGCTTCAGCGTAGGAGCCGTGAATGTGAGAACGGGCAATTTCGCCTATTTCGACACGGCGACCCATGTCATCGCGGCCGAGCATGTCATGGCCAGCGGGGCCTTGCCGCCGGGCTTCCCGGCGGTGGAGATCGATGGCGAGAGCTACTGGGATGGCGGACTTGTTTCCAACACTCCGCTGCAATGGGTCCTGGACAGCCGGCCTCGCCAGGACACGCTCGCATTTCAGGTCGACCTGTGGAGCGCGAAGGGCGAGTTTCCCAAGGATCTGGCCAGCCAGGATTCGCGCTTGAAGGATATCCGCTTCTCAAGCCGCACACGTGCAGCGACCGACCAGTTCCGGAAGAACCAGAGCCTGCGACGCGCGCTGCGGCATCTGATCGAATACGTTCCGAAAACGGCATTGGCCAACGCCGATCCTGACGTTCTCGCGTTGATCGCCGAGGCCGACGACAAGATCCACAACATCGTCCACCTGATCTACCGCTCCAAGAGCTATGAGGGCTCCTCCAAGGACTACGAGTTTTCGCGCGCGACCATGGAAGAGCATTGGGCATCGGGCTACGAAGACGCGTGCTTCACCCTGAGCTATCCCGAAGTGCTTCGGCCCGCGGAGACGCCCGATGGCGTCGCCACCTTCGATCTGGCTGAACTGGCGATGCGAAAGCGCAGTTAGTGGCTTGCGAGCATGTCGCAGCAGGCTTCAGGCAACGAGCAACGAGGACACAGCGTCATGAAGATCGCCGATGTGCGCGCCAATGCTTTCGCGATGCCACTGAACAATCCCGCCTACCCGAAGCCGCCCTACAAATTCTACAATCGCGAATTCGTCGTCATCAACTACCGGACGGATATCGAGCGGCTGCGCGCGTTCGTGCCCGAGCCGCTGGAGGTCATCGGCGATACCGTGGCCTATGAGTTCATCCGCATGCCGGATTCGACCGGCTTCGGCGACTATACCGAGACGGGTCAGGTCATCCCGGTGCGCTTCACCACCGCGTCGGGCGAGGTCCAGGAAGGCGGCTATGTCCACGCCATGTATCTCGACGACAATTCACCCATTGCCGGCGGGCGCGAGATCTGGGGCTTCCCGAAGAAACTCGCGACGCCGAAGCTGACGCATCAACAGGAGACGCTCGTCGGCACCCTGCATTACGGCTCGGTCCTCTGCGCGACCGCCACCATGGGCTACAAGCATCGCGAACTCGATCTGGCGCCGCTTGCCAAGGCCATGGCCAAGCCCGCCTTCATGATCAAGATCATCCCTCATGTCGACGGTTCGCCGCGCATCTGCGAGCTGGTGCGCTACTACATGGAGGACGTGACGTTGAAAGGGGCCTGGTCCGGCCCGGCCGCGCTGCAGCTCTTCGAGCATGCGATGTGTGACGTGGCGCGGTTGCCCGTCCACGAAGTGGTCTCGGCGAGCCACTACATTGCCGACCTGACGCTGGGCCTCGGCGAGGTCGTGTTTGACTACCTCGCGACCGACGCAGCCAAGGCCTGAACGGCGATCCGTTCGGCGCGGCGAGCGCGCGGCGGCGGATGGGAACAGCGTTTCAGTGTCGGAAACATCCTGGCTCCCTTGTCGAAGAGCTGCGGGACCGTCACCCCACGCGGAATAATCGACACTGCCGTGGTGGCCCGGCGCGCTGTTTCAGTCCGCCCGTGGGTGGTGGATCAGAGCGATGACGAGCAAGCAGTCGTTGTTGCAGACGGCGGCCGCTCCAAGATAGCGAAACGGATCGGTTCCGACGCAACGCCGCCTCATTGAGACAAGTGCAGTGAAGATGCCGAAACGTCAGCATTCACGGTAAGTGTTGCTGATTTGTATCTGCGCTCAGCTTCCGTATTCCCGCGGATAGTTCTCGTCAACAATGGCTATTCACCATTCGTTTTTTGGTCCTTTGCTCGGTGACGACGGGGCCAGCGGACGAATCGCGTTGGACGGTGCCTTTGGGGGGCGCAGCATGAATTTCTGGGCATCGACTGCGCGCCAGGCGCCTGCAGTAAGCGCGAACTCGGGCATGTCTACGGGCCGCGAACACCACCATTCCGGCATACGGCGGGCCTGGTTGGCCAGCGTATCGGCGCTCGCCATGCTCGGAGCCCTGGCGGCAACGCCGGCATTGGCGATCGATGTCGCGAACCAGAGCGACTGGAACGCGGCCGTGGCGGCCGTGGCCGCGGCGGGCGCCGGCTCCACGACCACGATCAACATCACCAATGGCTTTACGCTGACGAGTTCGCTCGCCCAGCTGCAGGCGAGCAACGCCAATGTCACGGTGAACATCACCGGCAACAACCAGGCGATCGATGGTGCGGCGGCCTTTCAAGGCATTCAGGTCAATGGCGCCAATGCGCCGACCGTCAACATCTCCAATCTCGCGATCACCAACACCGCCGCGCGCGGCGGCAAAGGCGAGAACGGGTATAACGGCTATTACAGCGGCGGGCTMGCGTATGGCTCGGGCGGCGGCGGGGGCGGCGGCCTCGGTGCGGGCGGAGGCCTTCTGGTCGGCAGCGGCGCCATCGTCACGATCGCCGAAGTCAGCTTCAGCGGCAATGCGGCGACCGGCGGTGCGGGCGGCAATGGCGGCGTGGCACAGAACGCGGCGGCAGATCCAGTCAATGGCGGCAATGGCGGCGCCGGTGGCGCAGCCAATAATGGCGGCGCCACCGGCGGCGGCGGCGCGGGCGGCCTCGGCGGCACCGGCGGCCATGCCAGCATGCAAGGGACCGCGGGCACTGCGGGGGCATCATTCGGCGATGGCGGCGGCGGCGGCGGCGGCTCCGGCACAACCAGCAGCACGGCCTATACGCCGAACAACAATGGCGGTGCAGGCAATGCGAATGGCGGCAATGGCGCACAGGGCGGCGATGGCGTTACCAACAACAACGGCTCGCAAGGCCCAGGCTCGGATGGCGGCTCCGGCGGCGCGGGCGGCGCGGCACGCGGGGGCGCGATCTATGTCGCCACCGGCGGCTCGCTGACCATCCTCGATTCCTCGATTTCGGGCGTCTCGGTCACCGGGGGGGCTGGTGGCACTCAGGGCGTCGGACAGGGCCCGAGCAGTTTCAGCGGGTCGCCCGGCGCAGCCGGCAGCGTCAGCGGCGCTGCGATCTACCTCAGCGGCGTGACGGCGAATATCGGCGTCTCGAGCGGGACGGTKACCTATGGCAGCTCTATCGGCGGCACTGGCCTGATTAGCGGCGGCGTTTCCACGGCGCTCAACAAGACCGGCGCGGGCACCCTCGTATTGTCCGCCGCGAACGACTTCACCGGCAATATCGCCATCAGCGGCGGCACGCTCTCGATCGGAGCCAGCAACAATCTTGGCAACGCCGCCAACGACCTGGTGCTCTCGAACGGCGGCACGCTGGCGGTCACGGCCACCACCACGCTGGCGGCGGCGCGGACGTTCAGCATCACCGGTTCCGGCGGCATCGACGTGGCCAGCGGCGCGACGACGACGCTGCAGGGCGTCATCTCGAACGGCTCCTCCGCCGGGAGCCTGGTCAAGGCCGGCGGCGGCACGCTCACACTTTCGGGCGCCAATACCTATACCGGAACGACCTTCATCAATGCTGGCACCCTGACCATCACCGGCGGCCAGGCGATCAGTGACGCCGGGCGTGTCGAGATCGCCAGCGGCGCGACCCTCGATGTTGCACAGAGCGAGACGATCGGCTTCCTGTCGGGTGTTACCGGCGCGCAGGTCATCATCGCCAGCGGCCAGACCCTGACGACCGAGGACAACACCGGAGCGGTCTTTGCCGGGGCGATCTCCGGCGCGGGCAGCCTCAAGCAGAACTTCGCGGGTACGACGACGATTTCGGGCACCAGCACTTATACGGGCCCGACATCCGTGACTGTCGGAACGCTGGTGGTGAACGGCTCCATCGCCTCATCTTCCAGCTTGACCGTCAATGCGGGCGCTACGCTCGGCGGCTCTGGCCAAGTGCCCGGCACCACAGTTTACGGCACGCTCGCGCCTGGCAATTCGCCCGGCACGATCACGGTCAACGGCAACCTGACGCTCGGCGTCGGCTCGACCTACATTGCCGAAGTGCAGGGCGCGGTCTCCGACCGGGTCAACGTCACCGGCTCGGCAACGCTTGCCGGCACGCTGCGGATCGTGCCGCTGGGTGGCCCCTACACCTTCAACAGTGCCTATATCCTGCTTTCGGCGGCCGGCGGCCGCAGCGGCACATTCGGCACGACCGATGTCACCGCGTCCTTCGGCGACGGCGTTTCCAGCGCGGTAAGCTACACCGCAAATGACGTGCTCCTGACACTGACGCCCAAGGCGATGACGACGCTCGGCGTCACGGCTCCACTGAACGCCTATTCCGTGGCCGCCGGCCTCGACCGGGCGGTGGCGGGCGGGGCCGATCCGTCTGCTTTGTTCGGCATCTACAACCTGCCGGCCGCAGCGATTCCCGGGGCGATGAACCAGCTTTCGGGCGAGGCCCATACGGCCGCACCGGCCATGGCGGTCTCGGCCGCCGACCAGTTCCTGCGTGCGATGCTCGATCCCTTCGCGGCGGGCCGTGGCACCGCCGGACCCGCTCCCGGCGAAGCCTCCTTCTCCGGCCTCGTCCGCAAGGGTGCCGATCTGCCGGCCCCGGCAGCGCGGCTCGGCAGCCCGGCCTATACGGTCTGGGGCGCGGCCTTCGGCTCGGTCGGTCGCACCGACGGCAGCGCGCGCATCGGCTCGGCCAAGCGCGATCTCGACGATGCCCATCTCGCCGTGGGCGCCGATTTTCGGATCATGCCCGGCACGGTCGCGGGCTTTGCGGTCTCCGGCGGCAGCGCCCGCTCCTCACTCGCCGGCGGTCTCGGCAAGGCCGAGGCCGATGTCTTCCAGGCCGGCCTCTACGGCACGACCCGGCTCGGGCCGGTCAATCTTGCTGCCGCACTCGGCTACGGCCGGCTCGAGAACGAGATCAAGCGCAGCATCCCGGTGCTTGGTAGCGCATTGTCTTCCTCCTATGCCACCACCGCCTGGAGCGGCCGGCTGCAGGCGAGCGCCGCGGTGCTGTCATGGAACGGCCTGACGCTCTCGCCGCTGGCGGCGCTGCAGGCGATCCAGGCGCGCAGCCCGGCCCTGACCGAGGCGAACTGGGCCGGGGCCAATGCCGGCGCGCTGGCGCTCGCCCGGCGCAACGACATCAC
>NZ_JBFTLD010000338.1:0-6413 GCF_056396265.1 Allobosea sp. 05T422_2
GCCGGAGGGAGCGAGCACAAGCTTGATCATCTGCCGCACGCTCGGAGAATCGTCGACAGTCAGAATTGCCGCCATGCCACTCAAGCCCTGTTGATGAGAATGCAGTCACCGAACTGCGCGGGCGAGATGCCTGCCCGCACCAGCGCAGCGTTCAAGATGTCCGAAGGAGCCTGCAGCCAGATGCGCTTGCCCGCCGCTCGTGCGGTCCGGCCAGCCGAAATCAGAAGCTGCAATCCGGCGAGATCGATCACGGCAAGGGCCGAACAATCGATTTCGACCTCAGCCTCGGCCTGAACAGCAGAGGTCATCTGATCAAACAGATGACCTACCATTCGTAGCGAGCAATCTGCTGGAAGCATTAACGTCAGCACGAATTGAACCTTCTATATCTTGACCTTCGTTCCTTATGACCAACAAGATTCAATCTCCGACCGCGCACGAAATTCTGCCGAATTACAGCAGGATTACATACAAACAATCGAGATAGTTTAGGTCTGAAACGTTTGATAGGGCCAATCTTTACCTTCAATTCTGATCGATATATTAACCGCGAATCAGATATTGCGCTGTTTGTCAGGCAGTTGCGCCCGGCGAATCCAGTTTGCGCAATCTGTCCTCTCGCTTCGCCTACTGTAAAAAATCGTCGGCGGATTCAGGCAATCCGGTCGGCCTAGGGGCTTTCAGATGGGTCGACACCTGCGATGTCGGAAGCTGCCATGCAGCCARGGGCTCGCCAGTACGCTTGCTTCCGCCGGCGATCTGTGCCGCGAGCCGAGGTCGAGAACGGTGTGATGACGCGCGCCCATCACCGCTCGACAGCGCGGCGCCAGACGCTGCTTCATTTCGTCACCCATGACCCTCACGAAGCCATGGACCACTTTGCAGCATGCGGAGTGAGCCTCTCGATCTCGCCGCAGAATGAGTCCTCTGGACGAATTGAGATCAATGCACTGAATCAAGCGTCGGACGGGATTGTCCTTACCCGTACGAGTTTCGAGAATGCCGTCGAAATCCAGCCACGGCAAAGTCCATGGGGATATCAGCTGCTGGTGGCGCTCAAGGGTTCGACGAGCATCGAGCTCGGAGATCGCGTCATTCGCTGCGAAAAGCAGCAGGCCGCGATCTTCGATGTGGKCGAGACCAAGGCGCTGCATCGTTCAGCCCATTCGGAAAACTATTCCGTTCTCATCGACAGAAACCTGCTGACCAACCGTCTGTTCGAACTGACCGGGGCGCCGGTCATGCGCAAGCTCAGCTTCGAGCCTGAGCTTGATCTGGAGCAGCCCTCAGTCGACGCCCTGCGTCGCTTCCTCGTGGGGCTCGACCTTTCGATGCTGGTCCGGTTGCTGCAGGATGCTCCACATGGCGCGAGGCGCCTGAGCGCCTTGCTGGCAGACCTCATCCTGGAGGTGTTGCCCCATAATCACGCCAAGGCGCTGGAACGGGGCTCGCATGTCATCGCCCCAAAGCACGTCAAGCGGACCATCGAATTCATCCGGGAGAATGCCCGCAGGCCGATCACCCCCGAGCAGCTTGCGGCGGTCGCCGGCGTCAGCCTGCGGGCCCTGCAATACGGCTTTCAGAAGTTCCTGGGGATGTCGATCTCCGAGTACGAGCGCTCGGTGCGGCTAGAGGCCGTCAAACGCGAGATCGAGGGCCATTCCGGCGAACGCGTCGGCGAGATTGCGCGGCGTTGGCGCTTCTCCAATTTCACGCGCTTCAATACGCAGTTCGAAGCAGCCTTTGGCCTAAGCGCGGTGGCACTGCGCACCCAGCTCAGCCAGCTGCCGCAACCGAAGGGAGCCGTGAAGCCCTAGATGCCGAAGCGACGAAGGGGGCTCGCCGGGGATCTCCGGGACAGGAATTCGAGCTTAGCGACTTCAACCGTCAAACAGGCGGCTCAGGCGCCACGCTCCAGCTCCGCCGCCGCAAAGGCGACATGGTAGAGGACGCGCGTCGGGACGATATCCTCGCGCGAACCACCGTCAGGACCGAGGCGGTTCGCCCAGAGCAGTGCGCCGTTGCCGAAGAAGAGCTCCCGGATCTCCGTGAAGTGACGTTCCGCGCGCTTCGCCGCGTCGCCGTCGCCGAAATGCCGCGCCMGCGCGATCTCGGCTTTCACATACTCGGTCTGCGGCCACAGCAGACGATCGAGAGACAGAGGATCGCCTGCTGCGCTCATCGCCTCGATGACCCCCACCCGGCCATCCGCGAAGCCCCGAACGCCATGCTGCATTGCCGAGGCGTAGAGCCGCTCGATGGGGGCAAGCACCCGATCATCGGCAGAGAGAGCATGGTATTCGAGCAGGAGCCAGACCCATTCGAAATGGTGACCCGGCTCGCGCCAGTCGCCCTTTTCCCCCGGGCAGGGCGCCAGGTCCTCGGTCATGAACTCGATCAGCGAACCGGTACGCACGTCGAAGAAATGCGCCAGGAAGAGATCGACGATGCCCCGCGCCCGCAGAAGCCACTCGGCTTCGCCGGTGACCCGGCATGCGGCAAGCAGCGCCTCGAGCAGGTGCATATGCGGGTTCTGGCGACGAGGGCCAGCGGAGGGCTCGAGGCTCTCGCGATAGCCGCCGGCCGGATGAGCCATCCGATCGTCGAGAAAGGCGATGGTCTCGCGCAGAACGGAACGATAGCCGGCATCGCCGGTCACGTGCTCCATCCAGGCAGAGGCGAAGGCCACGAAGGCATGATCGTAGAAGTCGCGGGTCGCCCCTTCGGGCCCGGTGCTCTGCCTGAAGCCGCCATCCGCCGAGCGCAACGCGTCGACGATCACGGCGAAGGCATCCTTCGCGGCCTTCAGCGCCCAGTCGCCCGGCACACCGAGCTTGTGTGCCACTGCAAAGCTGTAGGCAAGGCGAGCCTGGACCAGCAGCATCCGCGGCTGCCCGATCAAAGGCTCGCCGGATCCAGACAGCCCGCTCACGAAACCGCCGATGGGATGACGGGCAACCCGCGCCCAGCCTGGAAGCAGTTCCTCGGTCAGCCAGCGTCCGGCGCGGCCTCTGCGAGAAGCGAAATCAGGCATTCCGGCTGCCGCAGGATTCATCGTCACGTCTTCAAGCCACGCCATGTGTCGCCAGCAGATGCCGCATCCGTGCGACAGCCTTCTCGGGATCTATCAGGATGCCGGCCTGATCGGCCAGCCTGAAGACCCGCGAGAGATGCAGAATCGAGCGCGTGCTCTCCTGCCCGCCCAGCATTGTGAAATGGTCCTGATGACCGTTGAGCCAGGCGATGAAGACCACACCCGTCTTGTAGAAGCGTGTCGGGGCCGTGAAGATTTCGCGGCTGAGCGGAACGGTCGCCGCCAGTGTCCTGCGAAAGCGCTCCTGCTCGCCGCGCGCAAGATCGCCCAGCGCCGCGTTCACAGCCGGCGCAATCGGGTTGAAGATGCCAAGCAGCGCATCGGAGTGCCCGTGCTCGTCTCCCTCGATCAGCTCGGCGTAGTTGAAGTCGTCCCCGGTGAACATGCGCACTCCGGCCGGCAGGCGGCGGCGCATCAAGATTTCCTTGTCCTTGTCGAGCAGGGAGATCTTGATGCCGGCAACCTTGTCGGAATGGGCAGCGATGATGTCGAGCACCGTAGCCATGGTGGTCTCGAATTCGGCCCCGCCCCAGTAGCCTGCCAGGGCGGGATCGAACATGTCGCCGAGCCAGTGCAGGACGACCGGCTCGCGCACCTGCGACAGGATGCGCCCATAGACGCGGGCATAATCGGCCGGCCCGCGTGCCGCGGCGGCCAGCGCGCGCGACGCCATCAGGATGATGCGCCCACCGAGCGCTTCGACGGCCTCGCACTGGGTCTCATAGGCCCGCAGCACGTCATCGACCGTGACGCCCGGCCCCGGCTCCAGGTGGTCGGTTCCGACGCCCGAAGCGATCAGCGCCCCCGGGAAATCCCGGCTCGCCTCGACGCTGCGGCGGACGAGCTCCAGCGCCGAAGGCCAGCCAAGTCCCATACCGCGCTGCGCGGTATCCATCGCTTCGGCGACACCAAGACCCAGCGACCAGAGATGCCGGCGGAAGGCGATGGTGCGCTCCCAATCGATCGCTGCATCGAGCCAGGGATCGTGCTCGGCCGATGCATCCACCACGACATGGGGCGCAGCATAGGCCACGCGTGTGAACGGGCCCTCGTGCCGCTCGAAGGCGCGCGCCGGCGACAGGCTGAAGGTTTCGCTGCGCCCAGGCGCGACGGGTAGGACAAGGTTCGGCATTGAAGACCTCGGCGCTGTCACAAGCGGTGGAGATGGAGCCCGCCATCGACATGGAAGGCGTCGCCCGTGCTGAAGGGGAGTGCGCCGGTAGCAAGGGAGGCGACGGTGCGAGCGACATCCTCGACCTCGCCCCAGCGGGCAACCGGGGTCAGGCCGTCGGCGATCATCGCGTCATAGCGCGCGGAGACGGGCGCGGTCATTGGCGTATGAATCACGCCGGGCCGGATCTCGTGGCACATGATGCCATGTTCGGCGAGCCGCAAGGCAAAGAGCTTGACCATCATCGAGGCGCCCGCCTTGGAGATGCAGTATGCGCCGCGCTCGGGTGACGCCAGAATCGCGCTCGCGGAGGTGACAGTGATGATGCTGCGCGCGGTGCCAGGCGATGCGGCCTCGCCTGCCATGCGCCGGGCGATCGCCTGCGTCAGCAGGAACGTGCCGCGCAGGTTGATCCCCATCACATGATCGAACTCGTCAGCGCCACCTTCGAGAAGGTCGCCGCGCTGGCGCATCGGCACGCCGGCATTGTTGACATGGCAATGCAGCGGGCCAAGCGCGCCGGCCATGCTGTCGCCGATCCGCGCAGCGTCTGCTCCGATATCACCGGCGACCAGCGCATGGCTGCGACCGCACGCGACCACAGCCGCCGCGGTCTCTGCCAATGCCTCTTCGCTGAGATCGTTCAGGACGAGATCGAAGCCGGCCCTGGCCAGCGCGATCGCGATGGCCTGACCGATGCCKCGGCCTGCTCCCGTGACGCTGGCGATGGCCATGTCTCAGAGCCCCTGCCAGTTCGGAGCCCGCTTCTCGCGGAATGATGCCAGCCCCTCGCGCGCATCCTGCGTCGCCGACGCAATCGCTCCGCCCAGCGCCTCGAGCGCGCGTGACGGCGCATCGTTCTCATGCACCGAGAGCGCCAGCTTCGCAGCCGCGACCGCGACCGGTGCGCGTCCCGCGATCAGGTCCGCCAGGCGCGAAGCCTCGGCGCGTGCCCCTTCGCCTTCGAAGACACCGTTGACGAGCCCCCAGCCTTCCGCCCGCGCCGCATCGATCCGCTCACCGGAGAAGATCATCTGCTTGGCGCGAGGCAGCCCGACCGCGCGCGGCAGGCGCCCGGTTCCGCCCCAGCCCGGCAGTGTCCCGATCGAAACCTCAGGCATCGCGAACATCGCCTGATGCGACGCAATCCTGATATCGCAGCACAGCGCGAGTTCGAGGCCGCCACCAAAGCAGGCGCCCTCGACGACCGCGAGCGTCGGAACGCGCAACGCAGCGAGACGGCCAAACGCGGAATGACCGGGCACGATCCAGCGCTGCCACATCTCGATMGGCGTCAGGCCCGACCACGCATTGATATCGGCCCCCGCGCAGAAGGCCTTGCCCTCTGCCAGCAGCACGGCACAGCGAATGGCCGGGTCGGCCTCGATGGCGTCGCAGGCACGGATCAGTCCGTCGAGCATCGCCGGCGTCAAGGCATTGAGCTTGGCCGCGCGCCGCAAGGTGATGCTGGCGACAGGTCCCCGGACGTCGAATGAAAGCTCTTCGCTCATGGCCTGACTCCAAGGACGAGACCCATCGGGGCCGGATCGAACAGGCGAGGATCCATCGGCCTGAGATCGKCGGCGACCCTAAGCGGAATATCCGCCTGCTCCAGAACGTCGCGCTTCAGGTCGATGCCGTTGGCGATCTCGATCACCTCCGGCCCCTCATCGGTGAGGCGCAAAACGCAGCGCTCGGTGACATAGAGTACGTCCGTGCCAACGCTTCGGCTGCGGCGGCCGCTGAAGGTGACATGCTCGGCCTCCGGCACGAACTTCCTGAGCTTGCCTTCGCGCTTGATGGTCAAACCGCCATCGGCAATCGCAACATCGAGCCCACCCGTGGTGAAGGTTCCGCTGAAGACAACGCGCTTGGCGTGAGCCGTGATGTCGACGAACCCACCGGCGCCAGCCGTCAGATAGGGCCTCGAGCCCAGCCGCGAGACATTGACGTCGCCCGCGGCGGAAATCTGGAGGAAGGAGAGCAGCGCGCAGTCGAAGCCGCCCCCCTGGAAATAGGTGAACTGCTGGGGTGAAGGCAGGATGGCGTCGGCATTGGCCGCGCATCCGAAGGCAAAGCCTGTCAACGGCATGCCGCCGACCGCACCCTGCTCGATAGCCCAGGTGACGCTGCCGGCCTGCCCTTCGG
>NZ_JBFTLD010000339.1:0-6408 GCF_056396265.1 Allobosea sp. 05T422_2
GCCGCGACCCATGCCCTTTATCACCTCAGGTTCAGTCGCTGCCCAACGCCTGGCGGATACGGCGGGCGACGTCCTGCAACTGCACGCCCACCTCATCCAGCTTCTCCCTTGGCAGCGAGAGAGCCGATCCCCCGCAGTTCAACGCAAACGGGCGTGAGCCGTGCAGCAGGATGGGCACTCCGACCGAATTGATCTCCTGCTTCCATTCCCCGACCGAGCGAACATAGCCATGCACGGCGTATTCGCTGACGGCGGTTTCGATGCCGGCCCGGGTGCTCTCGCTGTCGGGTTCATGGTCGCACAGCACGTCGACGATGCGCGATCGCGTCGCCGGATCCAGGCTTGCGAGGTAGGCGCGGCCCATCGCCGAGGTCGCCATCCGGATATGCGAGCCGATCTCGATGCCGAGATGCAGCGGGCTCGAACCACGGCATTCCTCGATATAGATCATCGTGCGCTGGTCGGGCGCGCCGAGTGCGACTGAGGCGCCGACGCGATCGGCCAATTCCTGCATCAGTGGCCGTGCGACATCCCGAATGGCCAGGTTGCCGAGCGCCGAGAAGCCGAGCGCCAGGGCTGCGGCAGACAGCGAGTACTGCCCGTTCATCGGTGAGTATTCGAGATAGCCGAGCTTGCTCAACGTGTAGGTCAGCCGCGAAATCGTCGATTTCGCCAGCCCGGTGCGGTCGGCAAGTTCCTGATTGCCCAGAGCGCGATCGCCGCGCTTGAAKGAGCGCAGCACATTCAGGCCGCGCGCCAGCGCTGTGACGAAGCGGGGGTCCTGGTCCTCATTCTCGCCCGGCAGGGCGGCGCCCACCGGCGTTTCGCGTTTGCGCATACTGCTTCGTCACCATCGCTCAGCTGATTGCGACCCAAAGAAGCGGGCCTTGAACCGATCCAACCGCCCGTGCCGGCTTGACGGTCTGATAGACCATATGCGAGAAAACTCAATAATGGAATTAAATTCCGATGAATGGAATTAGATGGCGCTCGACCCTGATGTGTTCCGCCAGTTGCTCGACGCGGTCGAGCGCTTCGTCCGCGAAAAGCTGAGGCCGAACGAGGCGCTCGTGTCGCAGAACGATCAGGTGCCGGCCGAGATCATTGCGCAGATGCGGGAGCTGGGGCTGTTCGGCATGGCGATTCCGGAGGCCTATGGCGGCCTCGAACTCACGCTTTCGGAAGAGGTCCAGGTCTCGTTCCTGCTTGGCGGAACATCTCCGGCCTTCCGCTCGATGATCGGCACCAATAACGGCATCGGCTCGCAAGGCATCATCATCGACGGCACCGAGGAGCAGAAAAGCCGCTATCTGCCTGAGATGGCGAGCGGGGAGCGCGTCGGCTCCTTCTGCCTGACCGAACCTGAAGCAGGCTCGGACGCGGGGTCGCTGCGCAGCTCGGCCCGGCGCGACGGCGATGACTTTGTCATCAACGGCACCAAGCGCTTCATCACRAACGCSCCGGWMGCCGGCMTCTTCACGGTCTTTGCGCGCACCGACCCTGACAGCAAAACGGCCGCGGGCATTTCAGCGTTTCTGGTCGATGCCGATCGCCCGGGCATCACGCTGGGCCGGACCGACAAGAAGATGGGGCAGCAGGGCGCCCATACCTGCGACGTGATCTTCGACAATGTCCGCGTGCCGAAGACGGCGATCCTTGGCGGGCCGGATTACGAGGGCAAGGGCTTCGTTACCGCCATGAAGGTGCTCGATCGCGGGCGCCTGACCATTGCCGGCGTCTGCGTCGGCGTCGCTGAGCGCTTGATTGCCGACAGTCTCGCCTACGCCATGGAGCGGCACCAGTTCGGCAAGCCGATCGCGGAATTCCAGCTGGTCCAGGCCATGTTGGCCGACATGAAGGCGGAGAGCTTTGCCGCGCGCTGCATGGTGGAAGAGACAGCGCGTCGGCGCGATGCCGGCCATGGCATCGCCACCGAGGCGGCCTGCGCCAAGATGTTCGCTTCCGAGATGGTGGGGCGTGTCGCGGACAAGGCCGTCCAGATCCATGGCGGAGCCGGATATGTCGCCGATGCCGGGATCGAGCGCTTCTACCGGGATGTGCGCCTGTTCCGGATCTACGAGGGTACGACCCAGATCCAGCAACTGGTCATCGCGAGGAACATGATCCGCGATGCCCGCCGGGCCGGTGCGGCCGCCTGATTCAACCGGGAGGCCGCTTACCGGGTCCCCGGACCCGCGGCTCAGGCGGGAGCCTCGTATCCGAACCATAGGGAGAGAAAAATGCGCGCAGTCATCTGCAAGGCGTTTGGGCCGCTGGAAGATCTCGTCGTCGAAGCGAAGGAATTAGGCGAGCCAGGGCCGGGCGAGGTGCGCGTCGCCATCGAGGCGGCGGGGGTCAATTTTCCCGACACGCTGATGGTCGAGGGCAAGTACCAAGTCAAACCGCCGCTGCCCTTTACGCCCGGCACCGAAGTCGCGGGCATCGTGCGCTCGGTCGGCGATGGCGTCACACATCTCGAGGTCGGCATGCCCGTCGTCGGCATGGTGGGCGTGGGTGCGTTCGCCGAGGAATGCGTGGTCAGTGCCGCACGGCTGATGAGGCGTCCCGCCAGCATGGACCCGGTCACGGCCGCCGGCTTTTCGATGACCTACGGCACCAGCATGCACGCTCTCAGGCAGCGGGCGCGGCTGCAGCCCGGAGAGACGCTTCTCGTCCTCGGTGCAAGTGGCGGCGTCGGCCTGGCCGCCGTCGAAATCGGCAAGGCGATGGGCGCCACCGTGATCGCAGCCGCAAGCAGCGCCGAAAAGCTGGAGGTGGCGCGCGCGGCCGGCGCGGATCACCTGATCAACTACGCAACTGAATCGCTCCGGGACCGCGTCAAGGAGCTCACGGCCGACAAGGGCGTCGACGTGGTCTACGATCCGGTCGGCGGGGATTTTCTGGAGCAGGCCGTGCGCGTGACCGCGTGGGAGGGCCGCGTTCTGGTCGTCGGTTTCGCCGCGGGCACCATTCCGCGCATTCCTGCAAACCTTCTGCTGCTCAAGGGCTGCGCACTTGTGGGGGTCTTCTTCGGGACGTTCGCCGCGCGCAACCGGCAGGCCAACAAGGAGAATTTTGCCCAGCTCTTCACCTGGTTCGAAGAGGGCAAACTGAAGCCGCTGATCAGCCGGACGCTTGATCTCGCCGATACGGTCGAGGCGCTTCAGCTGCTCGCTGCGCGCAGCGCCATCGGCAAGATCGTCCTCACGACCGGCCGGGCCCTGTCGTGAGAGCCACGAGCTATGCCGATATCGGCATCTTTGGCGTGCTCGGGCTCGATCTCCAGGAGTCGGCGGTCGGTCACGTCAAGGGCGGACTTCAGATCGGCCCAGAACATCTCAATCGGATGGGCTACGTCCATGGTGGCGTGCTCTGCACGATGATCGACTTCGCCGCCTGCGCCTCCGGCCTGCATGCCGAAGAGGGGCAGGCGCCGCGTTTTGCCATCACCATATCGCTGACCACGCAATTCACCCGGCCGGTCCGGGCCGGATGGCTGTCGGTCGAGGGGCGGACGATCTCGGCCGGCAAGTCGAGCTTCACCGCCGAGGCCCATGTCTTCGACAGCGACGGCGAGCGCATCGCCCACGGCATTGGCACGTTCCGCTGGCGGCCGGGAAGCCAGCCCAATCCTTCCACCCAGCATGCGGACAAAGCAGATGTTTGAGCTCAGGGACATCCACAAGCCGCGCCTGGCGGCATTGCAGCGCTTCATGGACGAGCATGTCTATCCCAACGAGGCAGTCTTCGAGCGCCAGCACGCCGCGCTGCCATCGCGGTGGGGCACGCCACCGATCCTCGGCGAACTGCAGCAGCGGGCGCGTGCCGAAGGGCTGTGGAATCTGTTTCTGCCCGACACGCGCTACGGGGCAGGGCTCAACAACCTGGACTATGCCCATTTCTGTGAGGTGATGGGCCGTTCCGCCATCGCGCCCGAGATCTTCAATTGCTCGGCCCCCGACACCGGAAATATGGAGACGCTGGTTCTCTATGGCACGGAAGGCCAGAAGCGGGACTGGCTCGAGCCGCTGCTCGACGGGGCGATCCGCTCCTGCTTCTCGATGACCGAGCCGGATGTGGCCTCGTCGGACGCCACCAATATTCAAACCGAGATCAGGCGCGACGGCGACGACTACGTCATCAACGGACGTAAATGGTGGAGTTCGGGCGCGCTCAGCGAGCATTGCAAGATCGCGATCGTAATGGGCCGGAGCAATCCGGATGCGCCCAAGCATCAGCAGCAGTCGATGATCCTGGTGCCGCTCGATACGCCCGGGGTCACCGTGGAACGGGCGCTGACGGTCTACGGCTATGATCATGCGCCGCATGGCCATGCCGAGATTACTTTCGAGAATGTCCGTGTGCCGGCCACCAACATGCTGCTTGGCGAAGGGCGCGGCTTCGAGATCGCGCAGGGGCGGCTCGGGCCCGGCCGCATCCATCACTGCATGCGTTCGATCGGCCTGGCGGAACGGGCGCTGGAGGCAGCCTGCCGCCGTGCCCTGTCGCGGACGGCTTTTGGCAAGCTGCTGGCGGACMAGGGCGTCGTCCGTGACCAGATCGCACGCTCGCGCTGCGAGATCGAGGCGGCGCGGCTGCTCGTCCTGAAGGCCGCGCATATGATKGACACGGTCGGCAACAAGGCCGCCCGCCGCGAGATCGCGATGATCAAGGTGGTAGCGCCGAACATGGCCTGCGACGTCATCGATCGCGCGATCCAGATCCACGGGGCGGCTGGCGTCTCCCAGGACCATTTCCTCGCCGCCGCCTGGGTCAAGTCCCGCAGTCTGCGCTTCGCAGATGGCCCCGACGAGGTCCATCGCGACAGCATCGCCCGCATGGAACTGAAGGCCTACCGCAACTGAGGTGCAGGCAATGTTCGACGTCCAAGGAAAGGTCGCTCTGATCACGGGCTCGTCGCGTGGGATCGGCAAGGCAACCGCGCAGCAACTGGCGCACAGCGGTGCCCGGGTCGTGGTGTCCAGCCGAAAGCAGGACGCCTGCGACGCCGTGGCCGGGGAAATCCGGGCGAGCGGCGGCGAGGCCATCGCCAAAGCCTGCCATGTTGGCTCGCATGAGCAGCTGAAGGGGCTCGTCGACCACGTCCTGGAGGTCTGGGGCGGGATCGACATCCTGGTCTGCAACGCGGCGATCAATCCGGTCTACGGACCCTTGTCCACCCTGCCGGACGAGGCCTTCACCAAGATCATGGCGGTCAACGTGCAGAGCGCGATCTGGCTCAGCAACCTCGTCCTTCCGCAGATGGCCGATCGCGGCGGCGGCGCCGTCATCATGATGTCCTCGATCGCGGGCCTGCGCGGCACCGGAGTCATTGGCGCCTATGGCATGTCCAAGGCCGCGGAAGCGGCCCTGGCGCGCAATCTTGCCGTCGAATGGGGCCCCAAGGGGATCCGGGTCAACGCGATCGCGCCCGGCATCGTGCGCACCGACTTCGCGCGGGAGCTGGTGGAATCGCCCGAGCGGCGCGCGCAGATGGAGCAGCGCACTCCCTTGCGCCGCTTCGGCGAGGTCGAGGATATCGCCGGTATCGTGCATTTCCTGGCCAGCCCGGCATCCGCCTACATCACCGGCCAGGTCATCGTCGCCGATGGCGGCGAAACCGTCAGCTGAGGTGCATGATGACCGCTCCCGTGGCCACCCTTGTCGACGTGATCGAGAACCACCGTTTCGACGAGGGAGCGCTGGCCCGCTGGCTCGACGCCCATGTCCCCGGTTTCGGCGGCCCGATTTCGGTGCGCCAGTTCCAGGGCGGCCAATCCAATCCCACCTTCCTGATCTCTGCGCCTGATCGACGCTGCGTGCTGCGCAAGAAGCCTCCGGGAAAGCTGCTGCCGAAAGCGCATCAGGTCGAGCGCGAGTTCCGGATCATCAGGGCGCTGGCGGGGACAGCGGTTGCTGTTCCGCAGGCATTGGCGCTTGGCGAAGACGCCGAGGTGATCGGGACAGCCTTCTACGTCATGGATTTCGTCGACGGGCGTCAGTTTGACAGCCTGGCGCTTCCCGACCTGCCGCGCGACGACCGCGCTTCGCTCAATTTCGCCGCCGTCGATACCCTGGCGGCGCTGCATGCGGTGGTTCCCGAGGATGTCGGGCTAGGAGATTTCGGTCCCTCCGGCGGCTATGTCGCGCGTCAGGTCGAGCGCTGGACCAAGCAGTATCGTTCCTCCTCGGAGGCCGGCGAGATCGCCGACCTGACCTGGCTCGCCGATTGGCTGCGCGAGCATTGCGGCGTGGCCGATGAAACCACGATCGTGCATGGCGACTACCGGATCGGCAATCTCTGCTACCGCCGCGATGGCCCGCAGGTGTCGGCGGTGCTCGACTGGGAACTGTCCACGCTCGGCCACCCGCTCAGCGATCTCGCCTATTACTGCATGCCCTATCATA
>NZ_JBFTLD010000340.1:0-6278 GCF_056396265.1 Allobosea sp. 05T422_2
GTTCCGGCCCGTCCCGCTCCAGCGCCAGCGCATTCCAGAACGGATAGTTGAAGGCCGAATTCATGTCCTGTTGCACCCTTCGCGAGGCCGAAAGCGTGCGCGTCGCCACCTCACCCTTCACCGGGTCGGATTGAGCCGCCCGCAGGCGGCAGGGTCAAGCGGCTCGGCGCAATTGGTCTGTACCATTTGGAAAAATTGGTACTTGAGGCKGCCAGGAGCCGCCGATACCGTCCCTGCCAATCGAGGTCGGACAGAGCCGATCCAGCAATGCAAAGGGGAGGATCACGTGTCTCGACCGGAGGCGAAGACCGTCCTCACCGCGGACGTCATCCACAAGAGCTATGGCGACTTTCCCGTTCTCAAGGGTGTCAGCCTCGCGGCCCGCGAACGGGACGTGATCTGCATGATCGGCGCCAGCGGTTCGGGCAAAAGCACCTTCCTGCGCTGCATCAATCTGCTGGAGACCCCGGAATCCGGCACGATCTCCTTCGAGGGCGAGGAGATCAAGCTCCAGCGCAGCGGAGACCGCCCGCCGGTGCTGAACGCCAGGCAGATCAGCCGAATCCGCAGCCGGATGGGCATGGTGTTCCAGAGCTTCAACCTGTGGAGCCACCTGACCGTGCTCGAGAACGTTACGATCGCGCCGATCAAGGTGCTGGGCGTTGCGAAGGCCGAGGCGATCGAACGTGCCGAGGCGCTGCTGGCGAAGGTCGGGCTGTTCGACAAGCGCTATCATTACCCCGCTCATATTTCCGGCGGCCAGCAGCAGCGCTGCGCCATCGCCCGCGCCCTGGCGATGGAGCCCAAGCTGCTGCTCTTCGACGAGCCGACCTCGGCGCTCGACCCCGAGCTCGTCGGCGAGGTGCTGCGCGTCATGCGCGTTCTCGCGGAGGAGGGGCGGACCATGATCGTCGTGACCCATGAAATGGCGTTCGCCCGCGAGGTCTCGAACGAGGTGCTCTTCCTTCACGAGGGCAAGATCGAGGAGCGCAACAGCCCCGATCAGATCTTCGGCAACCCGATGTCGGAACGGTGCAGGCGCTTTCTGCAGCGCGTTCTTTGAGGAGAAGAACCATGAGAAAGACCGCTCTCGCCCTCCTGTCGGGCGCAGCGCTGCTGCTGGCCGGCACCGCCTTCGCCCGCGAGGTGAAGATCGGCACCGACTGCACCAATCCACCCTTCAACTACCGCACCGCCAGCGGCGAACTGGCGGGTTTTGACGTCGATATCGCCCGTGAGATCGGCAAGCGTGAAGGGTTCGACCTCAAATTCGTCTGCCAGTCGCTCGATGGTGCGCTCCCGGCCCTGACGGCGCGCAAATTCGATCTCATCCTCGCGAGCCTTTCGATCACCGAAGCGCGCCAGAAGAGCATCGATTTCAGCATCCCCTACCGCTCGTCGACCGGCCGGTTCGTTGGCCCGAAATCGTCCACGCTCGCGCCCGTCACCGCCGAGGGGCAGCCCAATCCCAAGGCCCTCGACGGCAAGGTCGTCGGGCTGATCCGCTCCAGCACCTATGACCGCTATTTCACCGAACTGTTCCCCGGCGTGCAGATCTCGCGCTACGAGAACTACGAGACCCTGCTCCTCGACCTCGTCTCCGGCCGCGTCGACCTGATCATGGCCGGGCCGATCAAGATGGAGGGCTTCTTCGAGGACGCCCAGGGCAAGAACTTCAAGTATATCGGCCCTGAACTCGAGAACATCAAATATTTCGGCCCCGGCGTCGGCGTCGGACTGCGCAAAAACGAGCCTGAACTGCTCGACAAGGTCAACAATGCGCTGAAGGGCATGTTCGCCGACGGGACCTTCAAGGCGATCAACCAGAAGTACTGGAAGTTCACGGTGCTCCCCAGCGTCTGGACTCAGTGACGCTCTCCKGGCGGCGCTAGCCGCCGCCCGGCATCGCCCGCGCGGCTGACAAGGCCCAGCGCGACCTCCGCCCCGACAGGACCGATTCATGACGGCAGACCTCTYCCAGGGCTGGGGAACGCAGCTCTTCTGGGGCACGATGGTCACGCTCCAGGTCGCGTTCCTGTCGCTGCTGGCGGGCCTCGCGATCGGCTTGGCGGTTGCGCTCGCCAAGCTCTCCTCGTCGCGGTTCCTGCGCGCGGCGGGTGATTTCTACACGACCTGCGTCCGCGGGACGCCCGAACTGCTCATCATCCTGCTGGTCTATTTCGGCAGCACGGTTGCGCTCTCGGCGATGCTGCGCTGGATCGCGGGACCGGAGGTCTATGTCGAGATCCCGGCGATGGCGGCCGGCGTGTTCGCGCTCAGCCTCGTCTTCGGCGCCTATGCGGCCGAAATCTTCCGGGGCGCTTTTCTCGCCATCCCGCCGGGTCAGATCGAGGCGGCGAAGGCCTTCGGCATGTCGCCGCTGACGCTGTTCATCCATATCCGCATGCCGCTGATGTGGCGCTACGCCCTGCCGAGCCTCGGCAATATCTGGATCTCGCTGATCAAGAACACCTCGCTGATCTCGGTCGTCGGCCTCGAGGAGTTGATGCGCGTCAGCTATCTCGCCACCTCGGTGACGCGCAGCCCGTTCCATTTCTACCTGCTCGCGGCGGTCATCTATCTCACGCTGACCATCATCAATTCCCTCATCATCGAATGTCTCGAGACCCGCGCGAACCGCGGCGTGCGGAGGGTCTGATCATGGACATCTCGCTCATGATCGAGAGCATCCCGCGCCTGCTCGAAGGCGCGGTCGTCACCCTGCAGCTTCTGCTGCTGACCGAGATCATCGGCTTCGTGCTCGCTCTGCCGCTCGGCATTCTCTACGCGAATGGCAGCAGGGGGGTACGGGCGCCGATCTATTGCTTCGTCTATTTCTTTCGCGGCACGCCGCTGCTCGTCCAGATCTTCATCGTCTATTACGGGCTCGCGCAGTTCGAGTTCGTGCGCGAAAGCTTTCTCTGGCCGTATCTGCGCAAGCCCTTCATCTGCGCCCTGCTGGCCTGTGCCCTGCATTCCGCCGCCTATACCGCGAATATCCTGCGCGGCGCGATCCAGGCCGTGCCGGCCGGCGAGATCGAGGCGGCGCGCGCCTGCGGCATGTCGGCCTTCCAGGTCCAGCGGCTGATCGTGCTGCCGATCGCGCTGCGGCTGATGCTGCCGGCCTATAGCAACCAGGCTATCGGCATGTTGAAGGGCACCTCGCTTGCCAGCACGATCACGCTGATGGAGCTGACCGGCGTGGCCAATACCATCGTGGCCGATACGTTCTCGCCCTATGAGATCTTCATCATGGCTGCGCTGATCTATCTCTCGATCACGCTCGTCATCACGCGTTGCTTCAAATTCGCCGAATACAGCCTCAGCAAGCACCAGCGCCCGCTCAAGAGCCGCGCAGCGATCCCCGGACAGGTCAGACATGCCGACTAGCGACATCAGGAATTTCATTGCCTTCGCCCAGGAGCTGGTCGAGGCGAGCGGCGAGATCATCCGCGAGGCGGCAAGGCACAACAACGCCTTCATCCCCAAGGGCGACGACAGCCCCGTCACCGAGATCGACCGGCGCGCCGAGACCGAGATCCGCCGCCGCATCGAAGCGGCCTATCCCGGCCATGGCATCCTCGGCGAGGAGTTCGGTTCGCAGGGAATGGACGAGGATTTTGTCTGGGTCATCGACCCGATCGACGGAACCAAGGCCTTCGTCGCCGGCATCCCGGTCTTCGGCACGCTCGTCGCTCTGACCCATCGTGGCGTCMCGATCCTCGGTGTCATCGACCAGCCGATGACACGGGAACGCTGGGTCGGCGCGGAGGGCTTTCCGACGACGCTGAACGGCGCGCGCGTCACGACCTCGGGCCGGCGCCTCCTGTCGGAAGCGGTGATGTCGACGAGCAATATCGAACTCTATGACGAGGACAGCCTGCCGACCTTCAAGGCCCTGCGCTCCTCCGTCCATTGGTGCGTCTATGGCGGCAGTTGCTATTCCTATGGACGGCTGGCCTCCGGGGCGATCGACATCGCCATCGACCGCTTCGAGAATCCGCATGACTACCTCGCCCATGTCGCCGTGATCACCCATGCCGGCGGCGTCATGACGGATTGGGACGGCGCGCCGCTGACGATCCGCTCGGGCGGGCATTGTCTGGCCGCGGCAAACTCCGCCCTGCACGCAGCCGCGTTGGGCCGGATCGCACCCTCGCACCGAACCCTGCCGGCCGCCTGACACAGCGAGCGATGCCGCATTCCAAACCTGTGTTCGGCCAGGGCTCACGCAGCCGCACCGGGCGCAGCACTCACAATCCCCAGTCGAGACTTCGCCATGCATGACCGCACGCGTTCCAGGAGCCATATCGTCGAGTGCATGAAGGAGGCTGCCCGGATCGGCGGCGCATCGCTCGCCGGGAATTTCGCCCGCCTCGCCGCCCCGCCGATCCTGGAGAAGGGGCCGTCGGATTTCGTCTCTGCCGCGGATATCGAATCCGAACGGCTGATCATCGCGCATCTCGGGGACACGCTGCCCGATATCGCGGTGCTCGGCGAAGAGAGCGGCGCATCCCCAGGCGCCAGTGACGGTCGCAGGATCGTCATCGATCCCCTCGACGGCACCAACAACTTCCTGCACGGCATCCCGCAGTTTTCCGTGTCGCTCGCCCTGATGGAGGGCGACGAGGTGACAGCGGGCGTCACCTATCATCCGCTCAGCCACGACATGTTCTGGGCCGCGAAAGGAGAGGGCGCCTTTCTCGGCGACCAGCGCCTCACGGGCTCGAAGCGCAACTCGCTCGCCCATGCCGTCGTCGGCACCTGTTTCCCCTATCATGGCAAGGGCGACACGGAAAAAGCCGCGCGTGAAATGGCAGCCATCATGCCGCAGGTTTCAGGGATCAGGAGTCCGGGCTCCGCCGCCCTCGAGATCGCCTACGTCGCAGAAGGGCGCTTCGACGGGTTCTGGACCTCGGGCGCCAAGCTCGATCTCTGGGACCTCGCTGCGGGCGTGATCATCGCCCGCGAAGCCGGCTGCATCGCGACGGAAATCGATGGCGAGGGCGACCCGCTGCACTGCCGCAGCCTTGTCGTCGCCCCGCGCCAGTTTCACAGCCTCTTCATCGACATCTTCCGGACCGCCTCTGCCACGAACGCTATTTGCGAGGCCCGCCCGCGATAGCGTGCTTGGCGGTCCTTGGGGCCTCAGAACTCGATCGACGCACCGATGATCGGCCCGTGCTGAGTGACCTTCCACTGGAAGCCGCCATCCCGGTAGTCCTGGTGCAGGACGCGGTAGCCGGTGCGAACCATGGTCTTGTAGCCCGCCAGCGTGGTGCGGTAGCCGAGAAGCGCCTGTCCGTTGAGGCTCAGCCGCGAGCCGACGCCGAAGCCGCCGGCATCGCCTTCCATGAAGAGGTTCCAGCGGTCGGTCAGGTCGAGATTCAGCCTCGCCCCCACGAAGGGGTCGAGCCAGCTCTCGCTGTCGGAAACATGCAGCCCGGCGACCCGGATGCGGCCCGTCAGGCGCGTCCAGCGGGCGCCCGCCGTCGGTTCCAGTGCAAAGACGCGGGGTGCGCCGAACACGGTATTGCCGCCGAGTTCGGACTGATAGACGCGGTAGAACACGCCGGCGCTGACCAGATAGGACTTCATGCCGGTGCCGATGTTGAGGGAGGCAATCTTTTCGTCGCTGGAGACATCGACATACTCGCCATTGACATAGGCGCCGAAGGCGCCGCGGCGGATCTCGAGATTGCCCATCAGCCCGAGGTCGAGATTCTTCAGGGTGTCGCGGAACGGGACGTCGACATGCCGGTGTATCCCGAGCACGGCCGCATCCCCGTTGAGCGAGGCCGCCCAGAGATAGGGGCTGAGGGTGACCGACCAGTCGCTCTGGGCGAGGGGGGCGCCTGCCTGCGCGATGCGGACAGGGGTGAGATCGGCTGCCGCAGCAGGCGCCGCCGCCGCAAGCAGGGCGGCCGCGCCGATCATGGCTCTGGTCCGGCGGGAGCGATGCCGCTTGCCGGATGTCGCTGACGTCATGGTGCTGTGGCCCCCCGGCCCTGGCGATATCGATGAGATGCGGATGAAGGCTGTGCGCCGCGGCAAGGCGGCCGGACGGCCATGGCCGCCGGCGTCTGGCTGGACGCGATCACTGATCAGGGTTTGGCGAAAGGCAGGGCGGGAGGCGTCATCGCCGGCACCAGCGCCGCGCTGACGATCGTCTTGGCGTCGAGGTCGAAGCTCTTCAGGTCGATGCCGCGCAGGACCGGATCCTCATAGGTCTTGACGTAGTAGACCCGGTTCACGAGGTCGGCCACCGTCGACCATTG
>NZ_JBFTLD010000341.1:0-6261 GCF_056396265.1 Allobosea sp. 05T422_2
GCGCAACGGCGTGGCAATGATCCAGGACGATGGGACAGGCGACCCTGCGAGCCCGCGGGTCATTGGCCCCAATGGAGAAGTGACGGCCGTCGAGGTCGAGGCGCCGTCTGAGCGGATGCTGGCGATCGCGCAGATCAAGGGCCAGCTCAAGGCGCAGTCGGTCGAGAAGATCGGGGCAATGGTCACGCAGAATCCCGCCGATACGGTCGCGGTGCTGCGCGGCTGGATTCACGAAAAAGCGCCGGCGTGACGGGGCTCTGAGACATGGCAGCAACCCGATCCATCGCGACACGCAATTCCGGAAGCGACGGAGGCGATGCCTCCGACTACGATCCCGCGCCGGTGCCGATGAATTATGCGGGTATGAGCGGGCCGCAGCGGGCTGCCGTCATTCTGCTGGTGCTCGGCGAGGATCACGGCCGACCCATCTGGCAGGAGTTCGACGACGAAGAGATCCGCATCATCACCCGCGCGATGGCCGAGCTCGGAACGGTCGATTCCGACATGGTCGAGCGGCTGATGCTGGATTTCGTCAGCAAGCTCTCAAGCGCGGGCGCGATCACCGGCTCCTTCGACCGCACCATTTCGCTGCTCGAGAAGATCCTGCCCTCCGATCAGGTTGCGCTGATCATGGAGGAGATCCGCGGTCCGGCCGGGCGAAACATGTGGCAGAAGCTCGGCAATATCGACGCTGTCGTGCTCGCGAACTTCCTGAAGAACGAGTATCCGCAAACCATCGCCGTGATCCTGTCGCGCATCCGGCCCGAGCATTCCGCCAATGTCCTGCGCAACCTTCCGAACGAACTTTCGATCGAAGTGGTCGCCCGCATGCTGCGGATGGAGTCGGTGCAGAAGGAAGCGCTCGACCACATCGAGAACACGCTGCGCTCAGAATTCGTCGCGACCCTGACGCAGACGCGCAGGCGTGATCCGCACGAGATGATGGCCGAGATCTTCAATGGCTTCGACCGCCAGACCGAGATCCGTTTCATGTCGGCGCTTGACGAATCCAACCAGGAATCGGCCACGCGTATCCGCGCCCTGATGTTCACCTTCGAGGATCTCGCCAAGCTTGATCAGGCCGGGCTGCAGACCCTGATGCGGCAGGTCGACAAGGATGTGCTGGCCCGGGCCCTGAAGGGCGCCAGCGAGGACATGCGCGCCTTCTTCTTCGGCGCCATGTCGCAGCGCGCCGCCAAGAACATGCAGGACGACATGCAAAGCCTCGGGCCGCTCCGGCTGAAGGAGGTCGATGAGGCCCAAACCAAGATGGTGACCCTGACGAAGGACCTTGCCGACAAGGGCGAGATCGTTCTGTCCAAGGGCAATTCCGAAGACGAGTTGGTCTACTGACGATGAGCTCCGCCAAGAAATTCATGTTCGGAACCGATTTTCGCGAGGGCAATCGGCGTGCCGTCAGCGAAGCGGATCTGGCGGCGGCGCGCTCGGAAKGGTTTGCCGCCGGGCAGGAGCAGGGCCGGCGCGAGGCCGACGCGCAGCTGAACGGGCTGCTTGCCCATCTCGTGCGATCGGTCGAGCGCCTGCTCGTCGAGGAGGACAAGCGTGCCTTCGCCATCGAGGAACAGGCCGCCCAGGTCGCCATCGTGACGGCGCAGACCCTCGCCGGCGCGGCCTTGGCCGAGCGGCCGCTCGCGAGGATCGAAGCTGTGGTGCGCGAATGCCTGAGCCACGCCCGTCTCGCCCCGCATCTGGTGGTGCGTGTCCACGAGAGCGCGGTCGAGACGATGGAGAGCATGCTCGCGGGGCTCGCCCGCGAAACCGGCTTTGCCGGCCGCCTCGTCGTCCTGGGGCAATCCGATATCGGGCCGGGTGATGGCCGCATCGAATGGGCCGATGGCGGCATGGCCATCGACAGCGCCTTGATCGGGCAGAAGGTCGAAGAGGCCGTGCGCAGCATCTTCGGCCATATGCCCCAGTCCAACGCCACCCAGGGAGGATCGCTATGAGCCAGGAGAACGATCTGAACCTGCCACCGCTGAGCCCGGCCGATCTCTCATTCGACCACAACGCGGCCTCTGTCGCTCGCTCCGGGCCCGTTCCGATCAAGACCGCCGAGGATCTCGAACAGGTCTTCGACGTTCCCGTCACGGTCTCTGCCGTGCTCGGCTCCTCGCGGATCGCGGTCGGCGATCTGCTTCAGATCGGACCGGGGGCGGTGCTTGAGCTCGACCGGCGCGTCGGCGAGGCGATCGATATCTTCGTCAATGAGCGCCTGGTTGCGCGCGGCGAGGTCGTCGTCGTCGAGGATCGCCTGGGCGTCACGATGACCGAAATCATCAAGGCCGACCGGTGATGTTCGCCCGGCCTGTTACGCATTCATCCGGAAAGGCCTGAGCCATGCGCCTCATCATTGTCGGCGGTCTCAAGGGACAGATCATCGCTGCGGCCAAGATCGCCATCTCGCATGGCGCCGCCGTGACCCATACTGACGGCCTCGATCAGACCCTGGCGGTGTTGCGCGCCAAGGGCGCCGACCTGCTGATGATCGATGTCGCCCAGCCGATCGCGCAGTTTGTCGCGGCTTTGGAGAGCGAGCGCATCCGCACGCCGATCGTTGCCTGCGGTACCTCGACCGATGCCCGTGCGGCAGTTGCCGCGATCCAGGCCGGCGCGCGCGAATATGTGCCGCTGCCGCCTGATCCGGAGCTGATCGCGGCGGTGCTGGAAGCCGTCGCTGCCGACCAGTCCAGCCTGATCTGGCGTGATCCGGCCATGGAGCGCGTGGTGCAGCTCGCCGGCCAGATTGCGCGCTCGGAGGCGCCTGTTCTGGTGACCGGCGAGAGCGGCACCGGCAAGGAGGTCATTGCACGCCACCTGCATCAGAAGTCGCTGCGCAAGGACAAGCCCTTCGTTGCCGTGAATTGCGCGGCAATTCCCGACAATCTGCTGGAATCGGAACTGTTCGGCCATGAGAAGGGCGCCTTTACCGGTGCGATCGCGCGGCGCATCGGAAAGTTCGAGGAGGCTCATGGCGGCACACTCCTGCTCGACGAGATTTCCGAGATGGATGTCCGCCTGCAGGCGAAACTGCTGCGCGCGCTTCAGGAACGGATGATCGACCGCGTCGGCGGCTCGCAGCCTGTGAAGGTCGATCTCCGGATCATCGCGACCTCGAACCGGAATCTCGGCGAAGCGGTTCGCGAAGGCTCCTTTCGCGAAGACCTGTTCTATCGCCTGAACGTCGTGCATCTGCGGCTTCCCGCCTTGCGCGAGCGGCCGGGCGATATCCTTGTGTTGGCGGATCATTTCGCCAAGAAATATGCCGAGATCAACGGTATGCCCCTGCGTCCGATCGCGGCCGATGCCCGCAAGGCACTGTTGGCTAATGGCTGGCGAGGCAATGTGCGGGAGCTCGAGAACACGGTTCACCGCGCGGTCCTGCTGGCCCAGGGCACGGAGATCGGACCTGATGCGATGGTGACCCCGGAAGGCGAGTCGCTGGGCCCGTCGTCAGGCCACGATGTTGCGAGCCGTGTCGTTCAGACCGCCGAGGCCGTGACGCGCGGCCTGGTGGGCCGGACCGTTGCTGATGTCGAGCGCGACCTCATCCTGGATACGCTGGACCACTGTCTCGGAAACCGCACGCATGCGGCCAAGATCCTCGGAATCTCGATCCGCACGCTCCGCAACAAGCTCGGCGAATATACCTCTGCCGGTATTGCGGTTGCCGAGCCGGGACAGGCGCGCGTCAGCGTCGCCTGACCCGGGGGGCAATCCCGAAGAGAGGGTCAGTAATAGTACCGACGGCGGTAATAGGGGCGATAATACCGCGGGCGGTAATAATACCGAGGGCGATAATACCGCGGTCGATAATAGTATCTCGGGCGGTAATAGGGGCGGCGATACCCATAATAGCGCCGCCTGTAATAATAACTGTACCCGGCGTCCGCCTTGTCCAGCGCTTCGCTGGCTTCGGCGGCAAGCTTGCCTTCATCCTCGGCCGGTTCAGGGGTGGGAATGAGCTTGGGCTCGGCCGCTGCGGCGCCAGCCATCCCGCCAAGGCTGGCCATAGCCATGCCGCCGAACAGGGTCATCATGAACGAACGTCTATCCACGGCGTCCTCCAGACAGGGTTTCGGCCACCCTTTCGGCATCCCCGAAATGGTGCCAGATGATAACGCTTGTCGCAGCGCATTGTTCCAACCGATCGCGCTCCCTTCCGCCTCGGCCAGGTCGTCCGGCGGGCTCAATCCGCGGCATTCAAGGGCCGGGCGACGCTTTCCAKCGGTCGGCGTTCAGCCCTGACTGCGTAGAGCGCTGCAATGACGGCAGCAGCCAGCATCAGGGCCGCGCCAAACAGGTAGCCGCCGAAGACGCTTGCCCGCGATCCGGTGTCGATCAGTGCACCGAACAGCCAGGGGCCGGCAATGCCACCCGCGCCGGTGCCGATGGCGTAGAAGACCGMGATGGCAAGCGCGCGCATCTCGACGGGGAACGTCTCGCTGACCGTCAGATAGGCCGAACTTGCGGCGGCGGATGCGAAGAAGAACACGACGCTCCAGCACAGCGTGAGCTGGGAGGCCGTCACCAGATTACGCGCGAACAGATAGCCGGTGCCGGCCAGCAGAAGCGCTGACAGAGCATAGGTCGTCGCGATCATGGTGCGCCGGCCCAGCGTATCGAAGAGACGCCCGATCAGGAGCGGACCCAGGAAATTGCCGGCGGCGAAGGGCAGGATGAACCAACCGATCAGATGCGAAGGCACCTGGTAGAAATCGGTCAGGATCAACGCGTAGGTGAAGAAGATCGCATTGTAGAAGAAGGCCTGCGCGACCATCAGCGCCAGCCCGACGAGCGCTCGCTGGCGATGCGTCACGAAGAGGGAATGAAAGACCTCGCCAAGTGGCGTCGCCGGTCGTGGTCGCAGGCGGATCTGCGCCAGGCCTTCACTGGCGCTGTAGCTGACGCCGGCTTGCGTCTCGATGCGGGTCACGATCGCGGCCGCCTCCTCCGCGCGGCCATGGCTGATCAGCCAGCGCGGGCTTTCGGGGATCCAGCGCCGCAGGATGAGAATGATCAGGCCAAGCGCCGCGCCGATGAAGAAGGCGAGCCGCCAGCCGAGTTCGGGATTGATAGTGGCCGGGTCGAGCAGGACGATCGCTCCGATGGCGCCCAAGGCTGCGCCGACCCAGAACGAGCCGTTGATGACGAGATCGACCCATCCGCGCACGCGCGCCGGCACCAGCTCCTGAATGGTCGAGTTGATCGCGGTGTATTCACCGCCGATCCCCATACCGGTGAAGAAGCGGAAGATCAGGAAGCTCGTGACGCTCCATGAGAACGCCGTCGCGGCCGTGGCTGCGAGATAGACGAGTACGGTGATGCTGAAGAGGCGCTTGCGGCCGAGCCTGTCGGTCAACCAGCCGAAGAACAGGGCGCCGAATACGGCGCCGGCGATATAGGCGGCACCGGCAAGGCCGATTTCCGTATTGGTGAAGCGGAGCGCCGGACTTTCTTTCAGTGCCCCCGAGACCGAGCCGGCAAGGGTCACTTCCAGCCCATCCAGGATCCAGGTGATCCCGAGAGCCACCACGACCAGCGTGTGAAAGCGCGACCATGGCAGGCGATCGAGCCGGGCCGGGATATCAGTCGCGATGACCGCGGGCAGAGCCGCTTCGTGCGGCGACATGGCGATCCTCCCTCATCGTCTGGCGTGCCTCATGGCTTCGCCTCATACGAAGAAGGCGGCACCCTTCGGCACCGCCTTCCCCAAATCCTGCGTCTCAGCGCACGAGCACATTCCGGCGCACCACCACGGGGCGGCGATAGCGCGGGGCGGGGCGGCGCACGACTACACGCTCGCGTACCACGACCGGACGCCGGTAAGCCGGACGAGGCCGCCGAACGACGGTGCGTTMGCGGACCACCACCTGACTGAAATCGGCATCGGCACGGTCAAGCGCGGCCTTGGTTGCGGCATTCAATTCGTTGGCAGGCAATATCTCCGGCGTCGGGGTGGTCTTGCCCGTCGCTGCCTGGGCAATGGCGGTTCCGCCAAGGCCGGCCGCTGCGAGGCCACCGAAAAGGCTCAAAACAAAGGAGCGTCTATCCACGAATATCTCCAATCAAGTCGGCCGGAAAAGCCAGTATGTCGACCCCGCTCGCGAGTTGTTCGGTCGAATGGGGCCAGAACGCGGCAGTTCAATAACGATCCATTCAGGAAGGGGTTCCACGGCCCGATTTTCTGGTCGGCTTAACCATTCATTCACCATGAACCCGGCAAGAATTGCCGGGTATCGT
>NZ_JBFTLD010000342.1:0-6253 GCF_056396265.1 Allobosea sp. 05T422_2
CGATGCCGGCCGAGGCGCGGCGGCCTATGGCAATCGCGGCGCAGCCAGCCGTGGGCAGATCAGCATGCCGGCGGGCCGCGGCGGCGGAGGCGGACAGATCGGCGGCGGAGGTCGCGGCGGCGGCGCTCACATCGGCGGCGGCGGCCGTGGCGGCGGCGGGCATATCGGCGGCGGCGGTGGCCGCGGGGGCGGTGGTGGTGGTCGCGGTGGACGGCGCTGATTGGGGGACATGATCATGGCACATCACGCTCGATTTTCAGTCCCGGTCTCGCTCGCGGTCCTGTTGATGGCAGGCCCTGCCGCAGCCCAGCAGAGCTTCCCCTCCCCCGATGCGGCGTCCAGCGCGCTGGTCGAGGCGGCCCGGGCGCGCGAGCCCGGCATGCTCGATCGCATTTTCGGGCCKGGGGCCCGCGACGTGCTGAGCACCGGCGACGCCACGCTGGACCGCGAACGACTCGACCGGTTCAATGAGGCCGCAGCGGAATCCGTCACCCTGACGCCGCGCGACGACGCGACGCGGATCCTGACGATCGGGAAACGCAAGTTCGAGTTCCCGATCCCGATCGTCCGACGCGGCGAGGCCTGGATGTTCGATGTCGCGGCCGGGCGTAGCGAAATCCTCAACCGCGCCGTCGGCGAGAACGAACTGCGCGCCATCGAGGCCTGCCAGGCCTATATCGGCGCCCAGCGCGAATATATCCGGAAGGACCATGATGGCGACCAGGTGCCGGAATATGCCCAGAACCTGATCTCGACGCCCGGTACGCAGGACGGGCTGTACTGGCCGAGAACCGGGCAGGCCGATGTCAGCCCGCTCGAGGGCGCCCTGAGCGAGGCCCTGCTGGATCGCGGGAACCGAACCTATGCCGGCTATCGCTTTCGCATCCTCAAGGCACAAGGACCTTGGGCGCCCGGCGGCGCGCATTCCTATGTCGTCAACGGCAACATGATCGCTGGCTCTGGCCTCGTGGCCTGGCCGGCCGAATGGGGCAAGACCGGCGTCATGACCTTCATCTGCGGACATAACGGGGTCGTGCTGCAGAAGAATCTCGGCTCGAAGACCAGCGCCTTGGCGGAGCGCCTGCTGCGCTACGACCCCGACAGCAGCTGGGCGCCAGTCGAATAGGCGGGGCAGCCCCCTCCGGCACCTCTCGAGGTGCCGGGGCCGCGCGCCGTGACTTTCATGTCGCAGCAGCAGTGCGCACGGCAGTTCCCGCAATGGCGAGACGGGTCGCGGGAGCGCGAGATCCCGCTCTCAAGGCCGCAGGCCGTTCCCGAAGAAGTCGGTCTGTCGACCGGGGCTCCCGAGGTCCTGCTGGACATAGGCGGGCCCGCCGCCCCCCGATCCGGACGTCTCGCGCGAAACGCATCCCACCAGTCCCATCAGAGCCAGCACTACTAGGTAGAAACGTCTATTCACGGAGGCCTCCCTCGGCGGGTTCCCAGAGCGCGGAAAATTAAACGCCGCGACGATGGGATGACATCAAGTCATTCTCAATTCTCTGTGCGAACAGACAATGCCGATCGTACTTCCAGATGCAAGCCGCCAAGGCAAGCATGCCGCCGTTGTGATCGACTGTCCCGGATTTCCGACAAGCAGTGGCTTCACTATCGCATCGTTAGCTTCCACGAGCAGATCCGACAGCGCCGAGAGGTGGAGCTTGCGGAGATCGGCGATGCTGCGGAAGTCAGGTCGGTTCAGTCCGGTCACCGCCCCCACGTCGACCCGCTCGTCGCAGGCGCAGCCAAGCTGCCGCGATGATGCCCCGGCTGTAGCCGTAGAGAACAGCGCCACCATCATCCCGGGATGATCAGGTGGATAGCCCCGTTCCTCCGAAGGCACTGAAGCTTCGCAACCTCAGCTTCCTCGCTCGGGACCGGATGGACAACCTATTGAGACCTCACATCTAGGCTTGACCATCGACTTGAGCCTGAGGGCGAGGTGCGCCACTTCGAGGCGATCACCGGCGCGACGAAGGCTCAAACTGAGGCAAGCGCCTCATTGACCTCACGTTCGATTTCCAATGCGAGAGCGCGGTACTCCTCCGCACGGGCCTMTCCGGMCGGCGAAGTTATTTTCTCCCAATAGGAAGCGGCCTCACATGTCACCTGGTAAACTTCGCAGAGATCGAGCAGTCCCGCACCACTGCTGCATTTTTGACGTAGCTCCATCCGCCGCTGCGGCCAACGAAGCATGAGCCTTGCAAGTCCGCGCTTTTGTACGTCATTCATGCTGCCATCCACCGCGGCATCACCACCGCTGATATTCGGCCCACGCCCTCGGCACAGTCGCCGACTGAGGATCAATCCACGATCAAAGGCCCCTAACCCGCGGTAGTCTCCTAAGGGCTCGCGTTGGGACCCCAAGCATCCGACCGGGCGTGAAGCTTGAAAAGCCGCCGAAGAGGATCGAAAGGAGGCCGGTCATCGGTTCTCCATTGCTGATAGCCGCTATGATTCGACGGCCCCCGCGCCTATCGGGCCAATCTTTCGACCTGCCTTTGGCGGCACCGTAGTCCAATCGGGGCCGTCATCCGAAGATCATTTGAGAAGGCTAAATGTCGCTTTGTGAAGACATCGCCATTTCGCTGAATGGATMAGCAGTCTGCATCTCGAAAATTGATTACTGCGGCACCGGAACCTTCTCCCAGGTCTTGTCGGGGTCGTATGAGCGCATCCGCGTCGCGATCCGGCTGGTCCTGGGTCCCAGATCCTTCTGATACACCGTGCCTTCGTGGTTCACGATGAAGCTCATGACGCCGGAGTTGCCGTATTCGGCGGGATAGGCGAGCAGAGCGAAGCCGCCGATCATCTTGCCGCCGACGACATAGTCGAGGCTTCCACCTGGTGCCGCGGCACCCTGGCGCTTCAGGATCTTGTAGTAGTAGCCGTGATAGGGCGTCTTGCCCTGCCCGCCCTTGTAGCCTTCGCGCTCGGCCTGCGCGGCGAGAGCGCCMAGCGGACTGGCCTCTTCTCCTGCCCCGGTCGCCCAGAACAAGCCGTCGCGCTTCCCCGGGCGGCTCGCGACCCGCTGGGCATAGGAGCCTGGCCCGGCGCCGGTTCTGTCCTTGCTCGCATAGTCGTTCTGGGCGTCGACATAGGCCAGGCTGACCTGGATCGCATCGAGCTCATTGCGCCCGAGGCGCCTGAAMAGGATTTCCTTGCGCCCGGCCTCTGTGTCGAACCGCCACTCCCCGTCCTTGCGCAGGATCGGGATCGGGAACGGAAAGTCATTCTGACCAACGAGCAATGTCGCCTTGTCGCCGTCGACCGTGACCTGGTGCTTGGCCTGATAGGCGGAGAGAAAGCGCTCCCTGTCCGCCGCGTCGGCGACCTCGTCGCCGGAAAAGACGATGTCGCGCCCCTTGAGCCCGAGAACGCCGAGCATCGGGCCGGTCTCGCTGGTGCGGGCGGCTTCCACAAGGGCTGCGGCGGCCGCCTCGGGYGTCTTGAAGCGCTSTTGCGCGCTGGCTGCGGAGATCCCGGCCAAGGTGGCAGCCGCGATTGCGAGGCTCAGCCATCGCCGACGGATCCGGTTGAGGTGCATCATGGCAGCATACCTCCGGACATCTCCGGGACAGTGGCACGGCATAGTGCCGTCGCCGCACATTCATGGCGGATGGTTCCGGTCGGTACGTGCGAGCCGGATGCCAGCCATTGATCGTAGGTCTGGAACCGCACCCCGATGCGCTCGTAATAGACACGCAGGAAACCATCGGCGCCCCGTGTCACGGCGTCGGGCGCGACCTCCTGGACCTCCTGCGCCATCACGCCGACATAGCGCCTGTCGCTGCCCCGATAGGCAAACCGGTAGAAGCCGATGCCATTCCGAAGCCGGCCGAGCTCGACGATATGATCCTTGAGCGCGAYGTCGGAACGCCGCCCACCGCCGCCCCCRCGACCGCCGCCTCCACGCCCACCGCCGCCACCCATGCGCGCGCCACCGCCGCCGCCCATGCGTGCCCCGCCGCCGCCAAACCCGCCGCCCCCCGCTCTGGGACCACCGCCAAATCCGCCGCCACCCATCCGCGCTCCGGCATGAGCGAAGCTCGTCTGTCCGCGCTGGGATTGCAGATTGGCTGCCCTGCCGGGCTGCATGTTGCCGAAGGCATTGTCGCGGCGCGGCCCACCCGCCCGATTGAYGTTGCCGCCGCCGGGACGATTGGCCTGCGCCGGCCGCTGCGCCGGCCTTTGCGCGTTCGGACGGTTCTGGCGTGCGCGGTCGGCGGTGGCAGGACGGTTCCCTGCCCCGCGATCGGGACGCGCTGCACCGGCGCCGGCATTGGGGCGATTGCCGGCATTGGGGCGGTCAGGCCGATTGGCCCCCTGCCCGCGATCCGGCCGGTTGCCAGCTCCGGTGTTGGGGCGATCGGGCCGGTCCGGGCGGGCCTGRTTTCCGTCCCGCCCGCGAAAGTCCATGCGKCCGTCGCTGCCCGGRCGYGAGGTGTTCGCAAACCGCTGCTGAACCTGCGAATTGCCGTATCTGACCCCTTGGCGATGCTGCGGATTGTGCTGCCAGTGCGTCACGCGATCGCGGTTGATATTGATGTTGTTGTTGTTCCAGTTGATGTTGCCGCCCCAATAGCCGCCGGTCGCCCAGCGGCCGAGCGCGTAGGCGGTACCGAAAGCGAGCCCGGTCGCAATGACTCCGGTCGCGATGTAGCCCGGGGCTGGAAAGTAATAGGGCGTGCTCTCGGGATAGGGCCAGGCGCCGTAGACGACGCCAGGATCATAATAGGGCACATAGATGGTGTCGGATGTGGCTGGCGCGATGGCGATGGTCTGCCTTGCGCCCTCCTGCTGCACSGTCACCGTCTGCTGCGTRCCCGAGGTGAGCTTCTTGTTCTCGTAGGCCCGCGACCTCATCCGCTGGACAGCGTCCATGACGTCGGTTTCCTGAGCGAGAACKGCATCGCCGAGCTTCYGCGTCCAKTCCAGGTTCTTGCTCATCATCTSSAGCACCGACGGCGTGGCGACCAATGCCTTGATGCTATCGTCCCAGGCCTGTTTCTCCGCGGCCRCCTTGAGTGCGTCTCCCTTGAGCTTCTTGTTCTCGGCAGCCCAGCGCTCGGCCTGAACGACTTCGAGCGGATAGGTCGAGGCCATCAGCACCTGAGCCAGCAGGGTGTCCGGATAGAGCGCTATCGGGGCTAGCAGCGCGTCGAGCTGCGCTGTCGCGAGCAGGGTCTGGTCGACCGGCAGGGCCGCGGGCGTCAGCGCTGCACCTGTCGAAGGAGTGGGCGCCTGCGCCTGCGCTTGCGCGAGGGATTGAAGGGGGGGGGCCAGGGCCAATACGCCCGCCAGCACGAAACGGAGAATCATCGCGCTCTCCCGATATCCGCTCCCTCGGAGCGCTCGCACCACCCCAGGGTATTCTGCCGGAGGGGCGCGGCCAGTATCAGCACGGCCCCGGATGCCCAATTCGAACCGTCGCTAGCGCGGATTGCCCGGGGCGGTGCCATGGATGCGCTCCCACTCTCGCAGCGCCTCGAACGCCTCCTTGTTCGCACGGCCCTCCTCCATGGCTTTCGTCATGAGGCCGCTCTGCTTCATCATCTGGTTCTCGTAGATGAAATCCCACATGCAGCCATTGATCTTGTTGCATGAGTTCGGTGTTCCGACGGTCTGCGCGGTAGCAGATGCGACAAGAACCGCGGCGGCCATTACGATGGACGCTGCAAGGGTGATCAGCCTGCTCATCATCAAAGCCTCCACGATCAATCCGCGCACCGATCCGGGTAAGATGCCACGCAAACCGTATCTGCCTATCGACTTGAGGCCACAGCCTATACCCACGCAGGACATCGCAATGCGCTCCGACCTGCCTGGTGAATTCTAGCGAATTCCTGCCGATAAGAACCTGTCCCTAAGGACAATACGCCGACGTCCCTCGATGTGCTGTTCTCAGCGCAGGATTTTTCAGCGGCAGTTTGCGCGGGCGCGGCCACGCCGCCCGCGGGCGGTCGAGCGGAACGTACCGAAAGCGATCTGAACCTCGACCTCGTTCAACCAGGGAAGGATTCGGAATGTCCAGCGCTGCCAAAGATGCGCGGTCGATCGACCATTTCTTCTCCGCACCGTCCGGACGCCATGATCGGTGGCGGGACCTTCATTCTCTCGMAAGATCCTGGGCCAATGGAGACGCAAAGCGGGGCGCCGTCGAGCAGGCCCTCGATGACCTCGGCGTGCTCGAGGAGTTCCATGCCTTTCCCGGCACGGAGCTGATCGCGGCGCTGCGCGAACGTCTCAGGAA
>NZ_JBFTLD010000343.1:0-6233 GCF_056396265.1 Allobosea sp. 05T422_2
TGCGCGGCCATGGCAATGAGAAGGCAGCCGACCAGGCAGCGGTCGATGCCATGCGCCGCGAGCTCAACCGCCTGCCCATCGATGGCGAGATCGTCATCGGCGAGGGCGAGCGCGACGAAGCCCCGATGCTCTTCATCGGCGAGAAGGTCGGCAACCGGCACGGGCCCAAGGTCCACATCGCCGTCGATCCGCTCGAAGGCACGACGCTTTGCGCCAAGGACATGCCCGGCGCCATCGCCGTCATGGCCATGGCTGAAGCCGGCAAGCTGCTCTATGCGCCCGACGTCTACATGGACAAGATCGCGATCGGCCCCGGCTATGCGCAGGGCGTCATCGATCTCGACGCGTCGCCGACCGACAACATCCATGCGCTCGCCAAGGCCAAGGGCGTGAAGCCGCATGAGATCAGCGCACTGGTCATGGACCGTCCGCGCCATGCCAAGCTGATCGAGGAGATCCGCAAGACCGGTGCGTCTATCCGCCTGATCACCGATGGCGACGTCGCCGGCGTGATCTTCTGCACCGAGCCTGCCAAGACCGGCATCGACATCTATATGGGCATTGGCGGCGCGCCCGAGGGCGTGCTGGCGGCGGCTGCGCTGCGCTGCGTCGGCGGCCAGATGCAGGGCCGCCTGATCCTCGACACCGAGGAGAAGCGCAAGCGCGCCCATGGCATGGGCGTCCTCGATCCGAACAAGAAATATGACATGTCGGAAATGGCCTCGGGCGACGTCATCGTGTCTGCCACCGGCGTCACCGACGGCGGCATGCTGTCAGGCGTGAAGTTCGGCAAGGACGTGATTGAGACCGAGACCATCGTCTACCGCTCGATCACCGGCACCGTCCGCCGCATCTATGGCGAGCACCGCGAATTCGGCAAGTTCAAGCTCGATTGAGACGGCGAGGCCGAGCGCCCCGCCAGGACAGGATTTCGAACGACGGCCGGGCATGTCCCGGCCGTTGCTGTTCGGGGGCAGCCTGGCCGTGCCGCGGGAGCAGGCTCATCCTTGCAGGAACGGCGCCTGGACCATCGGGCCGGGTATCGTATCCGGCCCGATGATCCAGCCTTCTGTGGCTGCATCGGCTTTCCCGAAAACCGCAATCCACTTTTCAGGCCAATGCCTTAGGACGCGATCTCGAGGAAGCGCTGCAGCGTCGGCGAGGTGTTGGCCGCGCGCCAGACCAGGCCGGTTTCGATCTCCGGAGCGGAATCCTGCAGAGGCAGGTAATGCGCCCCGCGCCGGCGCAGGTTGGTCATGGATTGCGGCACCAGCGCGATTCCCATGCCGGCGGCGACGAGCCCGATGATCGTCTGCATCTGGATCGCCTCCTGATGGACGGCAAGGGGCGCGCCATGCTCGGCGAAGTAGCCCGACACGATGTCGTGGAATGCAGGCGCGATATGGCGCGGAAACAGGATGAGCGGCGCGGCCATGATCGCCTCGGCGCGCAAGGTCTCGGCGGTGAAACCCGGGCGGCGGGCCGCGATCCAGGCCTCGGGAACAGCGGCGACCAAGGGCTCACGCAGGAGCGGGCGATAATTGAGCGTGGCCTGCAGGGCCTTGCGGTCGGGGGCGATGATCATGCCGACGTCGATCTCGTCGGTCAGCACCGCCTCGATCTGGATGTCGCTGGTTGCCTCGCGCAGCGAGACCGCGACATGAGGAAAACTCTGCCGGAACCGGCTGACCATCCCGGGAAGCACGCTGTAATCGGCCGTGCTGACGAAAGCGAGGCGCAGGCTGCCGAGTTCGCCGCGCGAGAGGCGGCGGGCCGTTTCCGGCAACCCCGCGGCCTTGTCGAGAACGGCACGTGCGTGAGCAAGCCATTCCTGGCCGACGGGCGTCAGGGCGACGCTGCGCTTCGTCCGCACGAAGAGTTGCACGCCCAATTCACTCTCCAGGGCCTGGATCGACTGGCTCAGGGGCGGTTGCGTCATGCCCAGGCGCTCGGCAGCCCGGCCGAAATGCAGCTCTTCTGCGACGGAGAGGAAATGGCGGAGCTGACGGAGGTCCATKGGATCCTCTAATATGCCCTGCGACCTAATGGCGATAGAAAAGTATATTTCTCATTAGATTGGAGTGGCTCTAAAACTGCCTCGTCACCTCTGACTGCCGCCGACCGGGAGCACACGCCCATGCCCTTCAACGAACGTTCCAAGAATATCACCCAGGGCATCGCCCGCTCGCCGAACCGCGCGATGTATTACGCGCTGGGTTACGAGAAGGCCGATTTCGACAAGCCGATGATCGGCATCGCCAACGGGCATTCGACGATCACGCCGTGCAATGCCGGCCTGCAGCCGCTGGCGGACGCCGCGATCGCAGCGATCAAGGCAGCCGGCGGCAATCCGCAGGTCTTCGGCACGCCGACGATCTCGGACGGAATGTCGATGGGCACCGAGGGCATGAAATACTCCCTGGTCTCCCGCGAGGTCATTGCCGATTGCGTCGAAACCTCGGTGCAGGGCCAGTGGATGGACGGCGTGCTCGTCCTCGGCGGCTGCGACAAGAACATGCCGGGCGGCATGATCGGCATTCTGCGTGCCAATGCGCCGGCGATCTATGTCTATGGCGGCACCATCAAGCCGGGAAAATGGAAGGGTGAGRATCTGTCGATCGTCTCGGCCTTCGAGGCGGTCGGTGCCTTCATGGCCGGCAAGATGAGCCAGGAGGACTTTGACGGGATCGAGCGCAACGCCTGCCCGACGACCGGTTCCTGCGGCGGAATGTATACCGCAAACACGATGAGCTCTTCGTTCGAAGCGCTCGGCATGTCGCTGCTCTACTCCTCCAACATGGCCAATCCCGATCAGGAGAAGGTCGACAGCACCGCTGAATCGGCCCGCGTTCTGGTCGAGGCGGTGAAGAAGGGCATCAAGCCGCGCGATATCGTCACCCGCAAGTCGATCGAGAACGCGGTCGCGCTGATCATGGCGACCGGCGGTTCGACCAATGCCGTGCTGCATTATCTGGCGATCGCCCACGCCGCCGAGGTGGAGTGGACGCTGGACGATTTCGAGCGCGTTCGCCGCAAGGTTCCGGTGATCTGCGACCTCAAGCCCTCCGGCAAATACATGGCTGTCGATCTGCATCAGGCCGGCGGTGTCCCGCAGGTGCTGAAARTCCTGCTCACCGCCGGGCTCCTGCATGGCGATTGCCTGACCATCACCGGGCGCACCATGGCGGAAGAGCTGGCCGATGTGCCGGATGTGCCGCGGGCCTCGCAGGAGGTGATCCGCCCGATCAGCGGGGCGCTCTACAAGGAAGGCCACCTCGCCATCCTCAGGGGCAATCTCGCGGAGGGCGGAGCGGTTGCCAAGATCTCGGGTCTGAAGAGCCCCGTCATCAGCGGTCCTGCTCGGGTGTTCGAGGACGAACAATCGGCGATGGAGGCGATCCTTTCCGACAAGATCCGCCCCGGCGACGTTGTGGTCCTGCGCTATCTCGGGCCGAAGGGCGGGCCGGGCATGCCTGAGATGCTGGCTCCGACCTCGGCGATCATCGGCCGTGGCCTCGGCGACAGCGTCGGCCTGATCACGGATGGCCGCTTCTCCGGCGGCACCTGGGGCATGGTCGTGGGCCACGTCACGCCCGAGGCGTTCGAGGGCGGCACGATCGCGCTCGTCCACGAAGGCGACCAGATCACGATCGACGCTCACAAGCTGCTCCTGCAGCTCGATGTCGACGCGGCCGAGATCGAACGCCGGCGGTCTGCCTGGACGCAGCCGGAGCCCCGCTACAAGCGCGGCGTGCTGGCAAAATATTCGGCGCTCGCACGCTCCGCCAGCGAGGGTGCGGTGACGGGATAATTCCGAAGGAGGTTCCGAAGGAACGCCTTTGATGATGGCCGGGCTCGTCCCGGCCATTCTTCATTCAGCCTGCTCGCCGCGTATTCGTGCAATCGCTGAAACGTGTGCCGTCCGAGGGATCCCCGGCCACCTCCTTCGCGCTATGATTGTGGTGTGTTCCGTCGCGGGAGCGTGCCATGCGCCACATCCTACTTCTTGCGGCTTCAGTCCTTCCCCTTGTCACTGTCGCTGTCGACGATGCATCCGCCCAGGGACGATACGGCGGAGGGGGCTTCCATGGCGGCGGCTGGCATGGTGGCATGCGCGCCGGCGGTTGGTACGGGCGGGGCGTCGGGTTCCGGCCTGGAGKGTACGGATATCGCGGCGTCGGCTGGAGAGGCGGCTGGAACCGACCCTATATGCGGGCAGGAAACTACTGGGGCTGGCGTCGCGGCTGGGGTTACTCCCGTTACGGCTATGGCTGGGGCGCGGCCGGTCTCGTTGCCGGCACGGCGATCGCGGCCTCGGCTGCCTACCCGTATTACGGATACGACTATTCGTATCCCTACGAGTCTCCTTATGCTTACTCCTATAGCTACCCTGCCTATTCCACGCCCGTCTCGAGCGATGTCGGCGGCTATTGCGCGACGCCGGTCAGGACCTGCGCGCTGATCGACGCGGGATTGGTCGGCACGGGCTGCTCCTGCCGCGTCTCCGGTGGCCGGGCCCGGGGAACCGTGATCGGCCCTTGATCGCTGACTCGGCTGGCGCTGCGGTTCGCCGTGAGGCCCCGTCTCCGATCGGCGTTCCCGAACAGGAAAACATCACGGAATCTATCCGGACCCATCCGGCCGCATCATCCAAAACCGAACGTTGCGGTGAGGGATGATGCGGCCGATGGCCTAAAGCATCGGCCCGAAAAGTGGATTGCGGTTTTCGGGAAAGCCTATGCAAACGCAGAAGGTTAGATCATCGGACCGGATACGATATCCGGTCCGATGATTTAGCGTGCGATCGGGTTCAGGATTTCTTCTTCTTGCCTGGCTTCTTCGCGGCTGAATCCTTGGCCTTGGCTGGTTTCCCGCCCTTCTTCTTGAACTCCGCATAGAATTCGTCGGCCATGCCAAGCAAGGCGTGGCCGATCCGGGCGTATTCGAACTCGTTCAGATTGGCGAGCGAGACGCGACCTGCCGGTTGCTGCGTGCCGAAACCGCGACCGGGCAGGAGCACGATGCCGGTCTCGTCGGCGATGCGGAAGAGAAGGTCGCCGGCGCTCGCGCGATCCTTCACCCAGGCCGCGAATTCGGGGCCGTGCAGCTTGCGCGCGATGTCTTCGAGATCGAGCAAGGTGTAGTAGTCGACGGCATTCGGCCCGGTTTCAGGCGGAAGCCCGAGCTCGCGGTAGAGCGCCGCTTCGCGCCGCCTGATCAGCGTCTTGAGTTCGGTCTTGTAGTTATCGCCCTCGTCCATCAGCGCGAAGAGCGAGAACAGCACCATCTGCACCTGCTGCGGCGTCGACAGGCCGGCCGTGTGGTTGAGTGCAACGGTGCGGCTGTCGGCGACGAGCCGATCGATGAACTTGAACGAACGCACATCGGGAAGCAGCGAGCCGTAGCGCTTGTCGAGCACGACCTTGGTGGACTCTGGCAAGGCTGCGAGCTGATCGTCGAAGATGTTCTGTTTGTGCGTCGCGATCACGCCGAGCCGCCAGCCGGTCGCACCGAAATATTTCGAGAACGAGTAGACCAGCATGGTGTTCTGCGGGCAGATCGCAAAGAGCGAGCGGAAATTATCGGCGAAGGTCCCATAGACATCGTCGGTGAGGATGGTGAGGTCGGGCCGGTGATCCCGAACAATGCGCGCGACCGTATCCAGGCTGCGGTCGTCCATCTTGACGGAAGGCGGGTTGCTCGGGTTGACGCAGAAGAACACCTTGATCGCCGGGTCCTTGAGCTTCTCGAGCTCCTTGTCCGGGTATTGCCAGTCCTGCTTGGGGTCGGCGTTGATCGCGACTTCTTCCAGCCCGTATTCGTCGAGTTCCGGGATCTCGATATAGGGTGTGAACACGGGCAGGCCGATGGCGACCTTGTCGCCGCGCTTGAGCAGGCCGTTCTGCTTCAGCGTGTTGAAGATATAGGTCATCGCGGCGGTTCCGCCTTCGACGGCAAAGAGATCGATGCTCGCCGCCGGCAGGAAGCCGCCGATCATCTCCTTGACGATGTATTGCCGGACGATGTCCTCGCTGACCTTCAGCATCCGCGGCGGCACGGGGTAATTGCTGCCCAGGATGCCTTCGACCATCTCATGCAGGAAATCCGAGGCTGAAAGACCGAGCTGGTCGCGGACATAGCTCAGCGCGCGCCCGAGGAAGACGACGCCCTGCTGATCGCGATGCTCGGCCGTGAAGCGCTCGAAGCGGCCCTCGATGCCCGCGATCTTGGGC
>NZ_JBFTLD010000344.1:0-12018 GCF_056396265.1 Allobosea sp. 05T422_2
GGGCAGGAGATACTTGTAGGGCCGCAGGAACTCGTTCTTCTCGTCGGTGCGCGACTTCCGGAAGGACTCGTCGACGCCGATCAGCATGGGATGGCGCGTCGGCCTTCGAGCGCGATCGGCCGCTTTCCGGTCCAAACGGCGGTACACGCGCTTCGGTGGAGGTGCTGAGAGCGGTGTGCCTCTATCCCAACGGACTTGGTCTCCGGGCAATGCTGCGGGCAGGTCGGGACGGGGGGCTTCCTTACCMACCGCCTTCTTCTGCCAGTATCCAGCGGGTGGTCTTGGCACGTTGAGCGCCTCGCAGATGCGTGCGAGTTGGTAGCTTTTCATGCCGAGCTCGTCGGCCAAATGGTTGAGCGGGGTGGTCCAGACGCGCTCGTACAGTTCTTCGCGTGTCATGCCAGAGGGGGCAGATGGCGTGGTTTCCGTGTCCATTTTCTTTCTAGTCGCCGCATTCAACTGAGCCTCGCAATTTCGGCGAAGCGGAGGCTCAAGTGAAGTCCGGATCTCCAAGAGGGGGCTAAGTGTTCGAGATATAGATGCTCAATGTCATGGACGACGCCGGCCGAGAGGACGAACAGCTTCTCCTGACGTCCGCTCAAAGCCTGAGCGGACAGTCTCGGATTGACCGGACATCCATTTTCTGAATCGTTCTCTGTACCGTCGTGGAGTTAGTGGAGACGAGGAGAGAGGGGACAAGCGTCTCGATGGACACGCGGCATTATCGTGAGGTCTAGAAGCGGCCGACATTCTCACTTTGCCTCACCCGACCAGTCAGCGGATCCTTTGAACGAGCGGAAATTGCCTACCAGTTCGCAGAACCGCTTCGAACCGTTGCGGAAGCGAGCTGCCCCCTACGAAAATACAGTTCCTAATCCAGAACTTTCGTAGGCTCTCAGTCTTTCGTTTGCGTGTCCCCATGGCATCATGCGCGCAATTGGAAGATCAGGATTCGCGCGTGCCACGTCTAACTAAGAAGCCAGCCAAGCCAGAGCCCGCCGCTTCGACGAGCGTCGTGGCTGTCGATCTGTTCTGCGGCGCAGGCGGACTTACCCACGGAATGGAGCGCGCGGGCATCGACGTACGACTCGGCGTCGATCTCGATCCCACTTGCGAGTATCCCTACACGGCCAACAATGGGGCAGCATTCCTGTCCAAGTCGGTATCGGCGGTGACCGGGGACGAGATCCGCGTGGCCTTCGGCGACGCGCGTTTCCGGCTGCTAGCCGGTTGCGCGCCCTGCCAGCCCTTCTCGACCTACAGCCAGGCCCGCAAGCCGTCCGAGGACAGCCGCTGGAACTTGCTGGCCGAGTTTGGTCGCCTGGTCGTCGAGGCTGACGCCAACATCGTAACGATGGAAAACGTCCCTCAGGTCGAGCGCGAGACCATCTTCCAGGATTTCGTCCGGTCGCTTGAGGAAAGCGGCTTCACGGTCTCCTATCAAGTGGTGGAATGCGTCCGCTATGGCGTTCCGCAGGCTCGCCGCCGCATGGTGCTGCTGGCGTCCAAGCTCGGCCCTATCGAGCTGCTCGAAGCCGAGGAGAAGGCGAGCGCGACCGTTCGGGACGTCATCGGTCACCTGCCGCGCATCGAGGCCGGCGAGAGCTGGCCCGACGATCCCCTTCACTGCGCCGCCGATCTGGCACCGATCAACCTCAAGCGCATTCGCGCATCGAAGCCCGGTGGAACCTGGCGCGACTGGCCGACCGACCTGGTGGCGAAGTGCCACGACAAGGATACCGGCAAGACCTATCCCGGCGTCTATGGGCGTATGCCCTGGGACGAGCCTGCTCCGACGATCACGACCCAGTATTACGGCTTCGGCAGCGGACGCTTTGGCCACCCGGTCCAAGATCGGGCGATCTCCCTGCGCGAAGGAGCGATCCTTCAGTCCTTCCCGCCGGAATACCGGTTTGTGAAACCCGGCGAGCCGATCGCGCGGAAAACGATCGGGAGGCTGATCGGGAACGCGGTTCCGGTCAAGCTCGGCGAGGCGATCGGAAGAAGCGTCCTGCGACACGTGCAGGGTCATCCAGCCTGACATGACCCTGCCGAACATGACGCCGTTTTGGAGGTGGGAGGAGGCGCTGACGCGCCACTATCTCCGTTCCGACGGCGGGTTCGGTTCCGCGCCGCTCTCCTTCCTCGATGTGTCGGGCGTCGAGCTTGCGCGCGCGATAGGCAAAGGGCCGAGCGAGGCAGCCGGTGCGCTCGCCGCGTTCCTGACGATCTTCCGGCGGCAGGCCTTGGTCGATGCCTTGACTTACGGCTACTCGCCCTCACCCCCGGAAGGCCTGCGCGTTCCCGGCTTCTTCAACTTCCTGATCTTGTCCTGCCATGTCGCGTCAGCGGCGCCGGACGTCGCTTCCTCAGGGGATTACCGCCACCGCCTGCAGGAAATCCTCAAGATGGACCATGGCATCCAGACCCTCACGGGGCTCCGGAAGTTGTGGGAACGGCTTCCACAATGGATCGACGCCAAACGCAGCACTGGCCAAGGATACCGAAACGTTATCCTGCCGAGCTTCGGGACGATGAGACAGATCGGGTATTCCGTCCGTATCGCGTTTCCGTCCCGTCACGACCTGGGCAAGATGGAACGGCTGTTCGGTCATTTCGCCGAGCAGACCACTCCAAGGGCGAGCGCGCTTATATCCATCGTTGTGCCCGAGCTACATCGTCATAACTGGTCAGCCGGCTTTCTTCATGCGTTCAGGGATTTTCACGCCAGGCGTCAGCTCGGGGAGCGCCTGCTCGCGGATCATCCCTTTTGGGTCGGCATCATGGGCTTGCGGAAGGCGCCACCTGGTCCGGACCTCGATGCGACGTTCGAGATAGACCTGACGACAGACTCCGACGGCCAGCACGCCTACTCGGTTCGGACGGATATCGGACGCGTGATCCAGAGGCTGGCCGGACAGGTCGAGCTCTCCTCCGACCAGGACGCCGTCAGCATCGCTGCGGCGCGCAGCGAAATCCTGGATCTTCTCGCGAGCCCGCCTCCTTCCGTCCCGCCTTCGCTGATGCGCAGTTTCGCTGAAGGTGTCTTGCCGTTCTCGGAGATCGAGTGGGGTCTCTGGCGAGCCGCGCGCGTTCCCACCGGATCGAACGTCCGTCTGCTTGTGCGGGACGATCACCTCCGCAAGCACGATCTGCCCCGCGCCGGGAACGATGGCTGGCGTCTACTGGACGGGATTACGCATGCGGAAGCGATCCGCGTCATCCATCGGCTGACGGGCCGACTGCCGGACCCCGCGTCAGAACTGGCCAAGGTTCGAGTGGCCGGCGGCATCAGGATGGACAAGGCCTATTTGGGCCGCCCCGGCTTCCTCCCCATCATCGAGGCGGCCGAGGGTTGCGCCGCCACGCCTACCGCATTCGACGGATCRCAAGGCTCCCTCACGGCGTCGATCGACGGCCGCCTCGTTCGCTTGTCCGCCGATGGCCCAATCGAGGGAGCCTGGAGGATCGCCGTAGCGGAAGGCGGCGTGATTCAGGCCGAGCCGAACCTGGTGTTCGAGCCCAACGCGAGGGAGTTTCCGGTCATCGAGCCAGACGAACTGGCGAACGGTTGGCGTCCGGACGAGCCAAGCCTGGCGGCGTGCGCGCCGTTGGCCGTCGAGCTCGCCGACCCGCACTCGGTCGGGAGCGTGACCGATGCCGCCTTCTCGGACCTGCTTGAGGTGGTGTTCGCCAAAGGGAGGCAGGGGTGGTCCGAACAGGATATCGTGGGGCTGATCGCTCCCCGGCTGCCGACGCCCTACGCGGTCTGGGACGTGCTTCAATTGCTGGCCGACAGCGGTTGGACGGAACCACGGGTCTCGCGCCATTGGCGAGCCCGACGCTGGTTCCTGCGACCACCGCGGCTGCTGTCGTATCCGAAGGGCGGCGCGATACTGCTCGATGGGGCCGTTCCCGAACTCACGCGCCGTCGCTTCGAGCGCACGGCCACGGCAATGGGCGGGACAGTGGAGTGGCGCAGGTCGGCAGGCGGCTGGGCCATTCCTTCCGGCATCGCCATGGGTATGCAGCCCGAACCCTTCGCGGAAGCGATGCAGATGGACCTGCGACGAGCCGAGGCCGAGGTCCCCTTACAGGGATCGGCGATCCAGTTTCGACCGACCCTCTATAGCGAGAACCATCGAATCGTCGCGGCTTCCTGGAACTGGTCGTCCGGGCGCTTCTCGAAAGGCGATCGAGCCGATGCCGGGGCGGTCAGACTCGAAAGGCTAACGACCCTCAAGCCAAACGCCGCCGACGTCTATCGCGTAACGAGTGGCAACGACGTCAAACACCTGCTCGATGGGCGATCGGCCGCGATACTGATGGCCCATCGCCTGGCGGGAAAGCCGGCATTTTGCTTCATCGCCGACCAGGGCCTCGTCGAGCGTCTCTCGCTTGCAGGCGCGCTTCCCATCCAGATCACTCGTTACCTCATGCTTCGGAACGGGTGCGGACCCGCGTTGGATTTCGAGAACGTCGGCGCCCGCCGCTACGTGACCCGCTGCAGGCGGGAGGATGCCACCATACTGTCCGGTTGGCTGGGTGCGACCTTGGATCTGCCCACACCGACCAGCGACAGCCGACAGGACCTTTTGCGATCGTTGGTCCTTGGCCGAGCGAGAGGGACCGCTAGGTCCAGGACCATGACCATGAAACGGGGAGAGGTCGAGCGATGCTGAGGCACGAGACCGACCTGGACGGCAATCAGATCTTCATCGGGCAAAAGACCTTCGGAAATTCGGCTGGCGCCTGGCTGCAACCTGTTGCTGTCGCGCGGCCGGAAGGCTGGCTTGAGGTTGATCCGGTGGACTTTCCGCATGAGGGACGCGTATTCAGCCTCGATCCCAGGATCACCCGGAAATCGAACGGCTACGTCGCCCTGTTCACGGTCACGCCGAACGCCAAGGCCGGAGCCCGCGACGACTACAGCACGGATCGCGTCGACGAGGCGATCGAGATCGCCCATCTGCTTGAGACCGCGTCCGCTGACGAGCGCCGGGACCTGATCATGAGATCGGGCGTCGACAGGGGCTCTCAGGAGGATTCCTCCCTGATCGTGCCGCTTGACGCGAACCGCGTCGCGTTTCCGCGAATGCAGCGATCGGGCCCGACGACCTGGGTGCTCTCCCATCTGGAGCATGCGGACCGGGTTCCCGCCTATGCCAGGCCAGCCGGCGATTTCGACTGGGTGGCGATAGAGGGCCGTCGGTTCCTATTGCCCGGCCAGGTGCCGCGCGATGTCGTGGGCTACGTGAACTGGGAGACCGACCTCGCGTTCCTGCAAGCCCTCGTCAAGCGCATAAACAAGATTGCGCGCCTTCGCCCAGGCACCGAAGATTTCGTCATCAACTCCGGCTTGTCGAGCAGGCTACACACCCTGTTACGTGACGGGGAGATCATCGGCGAGGCTGCGGGCGCCAACGATGCCGCGCGCGATCGATTGGGGGAGTTCCTCACCAAGCTCGATCGCGAGACGGGCGCGGCCACGGCGATCGCAGAGGCGTTGTTCGCGGACCAGACGATCAAGAATGGGCTGACGAAGCTCTCGGAGGAAGAGGCGGKAGCGATCCGGCTTCGCGAGATCGAGCGCATTCGCCYGGAGATCGTCACCGAAGTCGAGGCGGGCATCGCGGATCGCCTTCTGGAGCTGGAAGCCCTCTCGGCCGAGATCGCCGATGCGACGACCGCGCTCGCCGCGAAGTCCGAGGAACTCCAGCGCGTGGAGGGCCTCGTGGAGGCCAGTGTCGCAGGTTTGAGCGCCGGGCTCGGCGACATCATGAGGGATATCCGCGAGACCGGCCGGACATTGTCGCAGATCATGGAGGTGACGGGCGCCGTCCCACCACCGGCCGTGCCCGGCCCGGCTCCCATGGGGATCGAAGACGCCCCTTGGTCCAATCCTCGACGGGGCGAGGTAAGCGCAATCGCCATCGAGGACCTGCCCGAGATCGCTCGAAAGGCGGCCGCATCGAGCGGCCTCGATGAGAAATTCATCCGCCGTTTGGACATCTTCGCGCGCGCCGGCGAGATTCCCGTCGTCGTCGGCAACTCCGCCGAGCTGCTGCTCGACTGCTATGCGAGCGTCGTGGCCGCTGGGGCTCTGATCAGGATGCCGCTGGACCCTTCGATCCTCGGGCCCGAGGATCTGTGGGCCCGACAACCTCCTCTTGGTCGCGACGCTGTCCCCCGGGAGCGCGGAAATGCCGCTTGATCCTACAGAGCGGGGTCTTCATCCGATGATCGTCGCCAACGTGAAGTCCGACGCCTTGGCGGCAGTCGTATCGGGTGGAGGGATCGAGGCCGCCGACCTTCGATACCTATCAGGACCGACGCGGTCGGCCCTGACGCCGACTGACCGCCGGTCGTTGCTTGCGAAGATCGCGGGAAGCGGGATCGAAGGCGGCGATGCGGCCAATAGACTGCTCGCGATCCATTCGTCGGCCTTGGTTTGGCTTGAACCCGGCAAGGCCTGCGACTTCGCCGTTAGCGCGCTGCTGCCATCGAAGTCCGATCCCGCCGTCGGTCGCAGCGAGGCGGTCGCCGAAATCCACGCCGAGAGGAAGACGTCATGATAGATCCGATCGGCGGTTTCGAACGCCTGCGCAACTTCTTTCTGACCTATCTCGATACTGCCTATCGCATCCGCCACGAGGACCTTGCCGAAACCCGTCGCGTCCTGCTCCGGGATCCCGGCACGCTCGCGGCCGAGCCTTACCTCGAACCCGTCCCCCGATACCTGACGTGCGATTACCGCGTGGAGAAACTGCTGGAGGAGTGGGCGGACAATCCGATCAGCCACCTTCCGCCGGCCTCCCGTGCCGCCTTCGTGGAGATCGTGCTGTCGGGCCTGTTCCCCGGTGAGGACGTAGCGGATGGTCCGATCGCCCGGCGAAGCCCCGAGACCTTCAAGCCTTACGTTCACCAGATGAAGATGCTCGCCCGAGGCACGCGGGCAGGGCAGCCGGGCATCGTCACGTCGGGCACCGGATCGGGCAAAACAGAGTCGTTCATGCTGCCGGTTCTGGCCGCCTTGGCGAACGAGGCCAAGAAGTGGACGGCCCCCGACGCGTCTTATCTCAACGGACGCTGGTGGCATCAGAGCCCCGGGAAATTCGTTCCCAAGAGGAGCGGAGAGCCCAAGTCCCGTCGCGCCGCCATGCGGGCGTTGATCCTCTATCCGATGAACGCGCTGGTCGAAGACCAGATGACGCGCCTTCGCCGCACGCTCGATTCCCCGCAGGCGCGCCTTGCCATGGACCGTCACCTTGACGGAAACCGTATCTTCTTCGGACGCTATACCGGCGCGACACCCGTGACAGGGTTCCTCGACCATCCTCGCCGCGCGGACGAGACCCAGCAGAAGAAGCGGCGCGAGCGTAAGATCGCCGAACTCGCCGAGAGCCTGAAGGAGTTCGAGGACGGGCATCGCTATGCCTGCATGCATGACGAGGAAACCGGAGGGGAGCCCGAGCTCACCCGCTATCTCTTCCCGGCGACCGACGGGGCCGAAATGCTTACCCGCTGGGACATGCAGTCCCACCCGCCCGACATACTGGTCACCAACTCCTCGATGTTGGGAACGATGCTAGCGCGCGAGGTCGAGGCGCCGATCTTCAAGCAGACGCGCGATTGGCTGGAAACGGACCCCGACGCCTACTTCTACCTGGTGTTGGACGAGCTCCATTTGATCCGGGGCTCGGCCGGCACGGAGACCGCCGGTTTAATCCGGGCCCTAATCCATCGCCTCGGCCTGCACGAGCCGGACCGCCGTCACAAGCTTCGGATACTCGCATCGAGCGCGTCGCTTCCCGTCGTCGGCGAGCAGGGAGATCGCAGCCTCAAGTATCTCGACAGCTTCTTCGGGCCGTTCGGGACGAGCCGCACGGCCGCCGATGCCGGCTTCGAGGACCGTGGCCGCTGGTCCGAGTGCATCGTTCCCGGTGAACAGGTGTTTCCCGCCAAGCCCGCCGCCGACAACCTCGACCCGGTGCCTTTCCAGGAACTCGTCGACGTTCTTGCCGCCGAGGGCGAACTCGTCCGCTCGGTGGACGACACCCCAGAGGTCCGCCATGCGTTAGCGTCGTGTCACCGTGCCTTGATGAACGGCGGCGGCAATAACCCGTTCGAGGGGCTGTTGAAGGAAGCCATCGAGGCCGCAGCCGGCGCTCTCGTCTGGGCGTGCAGGTCCTCGGGCGAAGGCGACAAGCTGACCGTTCGAGCCCATTCGGTCGCGGCGATCGCGGAACGGCTTTTCGGCGGCGCGGGCGAAGGCGAGCGCAAGGCGGTGCGGGGGCTGGCCGTTCTCCGCGGCATCGGCGACATCGCGAAGAAAAAGTTCGGGGTCCAGATCTCCGACACGACCCCCAGCTTCCGCATCCACCAATTCGTCCGCAGCATCGAGGGACTGTTCGCGACACCCATCCGCGAGGGCGAGACCGACAGCATCACGTATGGCGGCGTCACCGTCGATCGCGGGCTGACCTACACGACGACCGGCGATCGCCACCAACGCAAGTTCGAGCTCATCTACTGCGAGGCCTGCGGCGAAGTCTTCGTTGGCGGCATGCGKGGCGTCCAGGCCAACGGATCGTCCGACATCGAGCTACTTCCCTCCGCGCCGGACCTGGGCGCGCTGCCGGAAGCGGGTGGCGTGGGGCACTACGAGGAGCTCAGTTACAACGACTTCGCGATGTTCTGGCCCTCCACGCGGAAGCCTGCTGGCGCGGGGGACTCCGAGGAGTGGATCGAGAGCACKCTCGACACGAACACGGGCGTACTGAGGAAAGGTCTGCCGGRCTCGGCCGATCCGACCTTGATACCGGGCAGACTCTTTTACTGCGCTACTCCGCACCGGTCCCACAAGCGCAATCCCGACAGCGTCGGTACGGCGGGACCCGACTGCTGCCCGGCATGCAGCGTCAGCTACGCCCCCCGGCAGAGGCCCCGCTTCTCGCCGATCAGAAGCTTCCGGACCGGCTTCAACAAGACCTCGCAGCTGCTAGCGACCGAGATGTTCGAGGTGCTGCACGCGAGCGGCTCGCTGGCCAAGGCGGTGGCCTTCTCCGACAGTCGGCAGGACGCGGCAAACGCGGCCATGGAGATCGAGCGCGCCCACTACCAGGATCTGCGCCGGCTGATGATCATGGAGATCGCGAACAGGGTTGCGAACTCGACGGACAACGCCGAGGAAATCGATCGCCTCGAAGCCGAGATGGCCGACCTCACCGCCAAGAAGCAATGGGCGTTGGTGCCTGCCCTGGCGGCAAAGATCGAGGCCATGACCAACGCGTCGGGCAAGGACCGCATTCCGCTTTCGACGATCGTAGAGCAGCCGATCGCGCTCGCGGGMAAATCCCCCAGCCCCATGCTTCAGGAAATGCTGAAGCTCGGCATCCACCCGACCGACGACGTCGGCGTCAAGCGGTTCAAGAGGTTCGATTGGCCCGATCTCTTCGAGCGCGAAGGCGATCGGCTCGTGTGGAAGACTACCGGGGTCGAAAGCCAGGAGATGCAGGAGGTCCGCAACGACGTCATCGCCAAGCAGGATCCCCACGTCGACGAAGTCCTGTTCTCGCGAACCTACTTCGCGCTGGAGGAAACCGGGCTCGGCTATCCGACCCTATTCACCGATCACGTGCCGTCCGACGCGGACCGGCTGGATGCGTGGTTGCGCACCTTCGGCGACGCCTATCGCGTCTCGTCGAACAAATACCTCGCAGACGACGCGACGCCCTGGATCGACAGCGTCCCGAAAGGCAACCGCGTCTACGCCCTGGCTAAGGCCGTCCGGGAGGCCGACCCGGATCTGGAGGTCCAATCCGTCCTTGCATCGCTGAGGGCGCTCAAGCATCCCGACGGCAAGATCGATGCCCAGTTGTTGGGCGTCCGGATGATGAAGGCCGAAGATCCCTACTGGCGTTGCGAGCGCTGCTCGCGCGTTCACCTCCACCGCGGCGTCGGCTACTGCACGCGCTGCCGCAATCCGCTCGATGCGGCCAAGACCGGCGAGGCCCGGGACCTTTGGGCCAAGAACTTCCTCGCGGAGCGGATCACTCGCGGTCGCAAGGAGAACGTTTCCGGCTTCAGGCTGCGTTGCGAGGAGCTGACCGGACAGACCGGTAGCCCGGCGGATCGCCTGCGGCGCTTCAAGGGTATCTTCGTCGCGGATCAGTCCAAGGTCGACCGTGAACTGCAGAAGGCTTCCTCCGAGATCGACCTGCTGTCCGTCACGACGACGATGGAGGTCGGCATCGACATCGGCGCCTTGCAGGCGGTCTACCAGGCGAATATGCCGCCGCAACGGTTCAACTACCAGCAGCGTGTGGGTCGCGCCGGCCGAAGGGGGCAATCCTATTCCCTCGTCGTGACCCTGTGCCGCAGCAGGAGCCACKACCTGCATTACTTCCGGTCCCCTCAGGCGATCACGGGCGACCTTCCGCCGCCGCCGTTCCTCGCCGTCGACCACCTCGACATCCCGCTGCGCCTGGTCCGCAAGGTATGGCTGGCCGCGGCGTTTGAGTTGCTCAAGCCACAGTTCGGCGCCGAGTATCCAGGCGACGATCCCGGCGCCAACGACGTGCATGGCGAGTTCGTGCCGGCGGCGCTGTTTTACGAGGAGGACTCGGGCTGGCCCGACTTGTTGGCAGCGGCATTGGAGCGCTCGATCGCGACGCGCGACGAATTCGCCTCCGTCATCGGAAAAGGCATCGACGGACGGGCCGTCGAGCTTGTCGCCCGGTCTTCCGTGGCCGCCACGATGGGTCAAGTCATGGAGCACCGGGTATCGGGGCAGTATTTCGATGCTGGTCTGGCCCAGTTCCTGGCCGAGAAGGGCCTCTTCCCGATGTACGGGATGCCAACGCGGGTCCGGAACCTCTATCTGGGGCTGCGAGCGGACGGCAAGAAGAAGGTCGCCTGGGATGCGGTCGATCGCGATCTCGATGTCGCGATATTCGAGTTCTCGCCCGGTCAGACCCTGACCAGGGACAAGCAGAAGCACAAGGCCATCGGGTTCACCGGAGGATTGATGCGCCCCACCATCGTGGGCGGTTTCTCTCTACCGGTCACGCCGGCGAACGCCTGGTGGGACTCCTCGCACCATGTCTCGGCTTGCCCGATGTGCCGCGGCCGGACGCTTCATGACGAGCGGCCCCTGGAGACGTTCCAGTGCGTCGATTGCGGCGCGGACGTCACGCCGGACGACGCACGCCCGTATTACGTTCCGTCAGGCTTCAGAACGTCGTTTCGAGCCGAGGAGAACAACGACGACCGCGACGTCGTGCCGGTGCGGCGAGTCGTGGCGGCCGAGATCCGGGATGTCCAGGTCGAAGCGGTGCCCGGGACCAACTTTTCCCTCCACGCGGGCTCGGGTGCCTCCATCCTTCGGATGAACGACGGCCCCCAAGCCGAGGGGGACGCGGAGCMCGAGGGTTACGCCGTTCGCACGGCTCATCAGAAGGCGGTCAACGTGCCGCGCGGAGTGTGGGTCAAGAACCGCCCTAGGCTCGAAAACCAGTTCGTGACGGAGGAGGCATCCTCCAGCCGGTTCGACTGGGAGCTCGTCGACGGCACCGAGATGGAGGGCATCCGGCTCCTGTCCAGCAAGCCGACCGAGGCCCTGTATCTTGGCCTCAGGACCATCCCGGCCGGGCTCCGGCTGGGAGCCCTTGGCAGGACGCCCTACCAGGCTCCCATCCGCGCCGCCGCCGTCAGCGCCACCCAGCTGCTGCTCCAGAGGGCGTCGCTGGAGCTGGATATCGACCCCGACGAGTTCGAGGCCCTGGAGCCGCGCCTGCGCAACGGCCTGCCCATGCTCCAGATCGCCGACAACCTGGTCAATGGCGCCGGCTTCTGCCGACGACTGGCCGAACGTGAGGCCGATGGTGTTCCGACTATCGCGCGCCTTATCCGCTCGATGCTCGATGACCCGGACGATGCAATCGTGCGCACCTTCCGCGAGAGCGGGCATCGGAGGGACTGCGCGCAGKCCTGCTACCGATGCATGCAGCGATACGG
>NZ_JBFTLD010000345.1:0-6116 GCF_056396265.1 Allobosea sp. 05T422_2
GCTCAGTGCGGAGCCGCCGCTGCCCCCGAACGTCTTTCGCTGACGACAAGGCGCCTCGGCCGCCTGAGAGTCCGGTTGAGATTGAGCTCAGTCGCTGACACGACGTAAGAGGCTGACAATTGCGACGTGGATTGGCTCACAACCGAGACGCCCTTGGCTGACGTTGTGGACGTCAGCCAAGGGCCACCTTTGCCTATTGCCCAGCGCGCCAGCCAGACTGCCCGAAAGTAAACTCCCTGGATGCCGGCAAAGGGCCGGCCTAGGCCTGCCCACCGACCTGCCAGCCCGACCCCGACCGAAGTCGCAGGCGCTCGGTCCATTTGCGGGATAGCGCCGACGAGGACGCGTCGCTTCAGGCACTGTCCGAAGCTCGGGGAGAGGCTCGGCCATCTCCGAGCCCCAATCTTAAGGATAAAATTAACGAGTTGTTTACTCTTTCCCGAGGCGTGCGACGCTCGTCAGGGTCGATTCAAAGTCCGGGCTCACATGCTTCATCTTCTCCGCGTCCTCACCCTCGCGCTCGTGCTGGGCACGCCGGTGCTCGCATCGGCGGCCCCCGACCATCGACCAGCCGAGATCTCGTTTGCCGAGACGCTGAAGCTCGCCGAGGCCGGTCAGCTGAAGAGCGTCCGGCTCCTCGATGATCGCCAGGCGCGGGTGACGACGATGGATGGGCGCACGGCCGTCATTCGGACGCCGGTGTCTCAGGCCTGGGCGATAGATTTGGCAAAGAGCGGCACGGACGTGGAATTCGGCAGTCCCGAGGTCAGTGCGCTCAGCCTGTCATTGGGAATTTTCGGGCTGGTGGCGCAAGTCCTGGTGCTGGCCCTGATCGTCGGAATGGCCGTCTGGTTGCTCCGCACTGTCCGCAGCAAGTCGAAGATCGGTGAGTTCATCAAACCTGGCGACCCAAAATCGTTCACCCGGTTCGATCACGTCGCGGGAGCTGACGAGGGCAAGCAGGCTCTCCGGGACATCGTGGTTTATCTGAAGGACCCGTCGAAGTTCGAAGCCGTTGGTGCTCGGGCAAGGAGCGGGGTTCTGCTCGAAGGTGATCCAGGCAACGGCAAGACTCTCCTGGCCAAGGCGGTGGCGGGCGAGGCCGGCGTTCCCTTTCTTTCGGTCTCCGGCTCTGCTTTCCAGGAGATGTTTGCCGGTGTCGGCGCCGCTCGCGTGCGATCGATCTTCAAACAGCTGCGCAAACGCGCTCCCTGCATTCTCTTCATCGACGAGATCGACTCGGTGGGAAAGCGGCGCTCCGATGGCTCGAGCTCGGTGGAAAACGATTCCGCCAACACGCTCAACGAGCTGCTGACGCAGCTTGACGGGCTCGGGTCCTCCGCGGGCATCGTCATCATTGGCGCGACCAACCGCATTGATGTTCTCGACCCGGCGCTGGTGAGGGCCGGCCGCTTTGATCTGCACATCACTGTGCCGGCACCCGACCAGATGGCCCGTGAGCGGATCCTCTTGGTTTCGGCGCGCGACGTCGAGATCGCCGCAGACGTCGATTTCGCGACGGTCGCACGCGGAACACCCGGTTTCTCGGGAGCCGATCTGGCGACCCTGGTGAATGAGGCTGCATTGCGTGCCGGCAAGCGCGGCGACCATCAGGTCAGGATGGCGGATTTCGAGGACGCGCGTGACGCCAAACTGCTCGGCGGCGACCAGCGCCACGGCCTGATGATCGATCCGGGCGAGATGGAAACGATCATCGTGCATGAAGCAGGGCACGCATTGGCCAACGTCCTGCAGCCGGAATGCGACCCGATCCACAAAGGCACCGTGGCTCCCCGCGGACGCTCGCTTGGGCATATCGCCATGCTGCCGCTGAAGGACCGTGTGCTGCTCCGCAAGTCGAAGCTGAAGGCCGAACTGATCGTCACGATGGCGGGCCGGGCTGCCGAGGAAATCAAGTTTGGCGATGACGCCATCACGAGCGGGGCTGCCGCGGACATCCACGAGGCGACCAAGATAGCCCGTGATATGATCACCCGCTTTGGCATGGGCTCGACGATGGCCAGCCGTGTCGACGGCGGCAGCGCGTTTTCGGCCCGACCGATCTCGGAGAATTCAAAGCAGCGCGTCGATGACGAAGTCGAAGAACTGCTGCGCGAATGCTACGCGGCGGCTCTCACGCTGCYGCGCGCCCATGAGCCTGCCCTGGATGCACTCTCCGCGCGTTTCCGGGAGCAGGACACGCTCTCCGGCGACGAGATCAGACAGATCGTCAAAGACACCATCGAGATGGCCAGTTTGAGCACAAGCCAGGCTGCCTGAAGCATCGGCCCGAAAAGTGGATTACGGTTTTCGGGCAAAGCCGATGCAAAGACAAAGCATCGGCCCGAAAAGTGGATTGCGGTTTTCGGGGCAAAGCCGATGCAATCACAGATGATCCAGCATGGTCGTCGCGCCGCGCGCCCTGATTGCGCGCGGCCCGGGAGATCCCGTTCATCCCGACTGCCGATAGCCCTGGTGACGAGCACCCAATCTTTGCCGCCCGGCCAAGATCGGAAAGCGGATACTCAGTTCCGTCACAGATCGATGACGACATCGCCCAGAGGCTGGGAACAGCAGATCAGCACATTGACGCCGGCTGGTGGATCGATCGGCTCGGGCCGGTAGGCCACTTTCCCAGCCACAAGCCCGGTTTCGCAGGAGTGGCAGACCCCCGTTCGGCAAGACCACCGCGTGGGGATGTCGCAGGCTTCGGCAAGCTCCAGAAGGCTCTGAAACGCCGGCCCCCAAGGGACGCTCAAGCCGCTCCGGGCGAACGAAACCATCGGCCCCGCGGCGGAAGGCCCAGGAGGCAGGTGCGGCGGCAAGTGCGGCGGCCGCTGCGGCGAGGCGGCGATCCCCGGGTTATTCGACGGACCTGCGCCGAACCGCTCAGTATGGATACGGTCTTCGGCGATGCCCCAGGCTGCAAGGCCTGCGGTCAGGTCGCTCATGAAGGCCGACGGCCCGCAGATAAAGAAGTCGGCATTGCGCGGGACGTCCAGATCCCGAAGCACCCCGATGTCCAAACGTCCATAAGCATCGAAATCCACGCCCGGCCGGTCCTCGGGATCGGGCGCGCTGTAGCGTATGTGGCGGTGGCCGTGGGCCAGGGCTTCGAGCAGGGTTCGGGTCTCCTGAGCAAAAGGGTGCTCACGGCCGCGGCGGGCCCCGTGCAGCCACCAGACGTCCCGTGGCGATGCTTCGGCCGCCAATGCGTGGAGCATCGACAGGACGGGAGTCGCCCCCACCCCCGCACTCAGGAGGACAACGGGGCTATCGTCCAACCGAAGCGTGAAGTTGCCTCGTGGCGCGCTCACGTCCAGCACGTCGCCAATCTGCACCGCTTCGTCGATATAGGTGCCCGCCACGCCGTGCGGTTCCCGCTTTACGCTGACGCGATAGTTGCGGTCGCTGGGTTCGCCCGACAAGGAGTAGCTGCGCATCAGCGCCGGCGCGACCGGGGCCGGCCTCAGGCGCAGCACGACAAACTGACCGGGAAGAGCAGCCGTCAGGGGCTGTTCATCTACGGGCTCAAGCGCCAGAGAGATCACGCCGCCGCTCTCGCGAATCTTGCGCGACACCCGCAGCGGGCGGAAACCCGCCCATGCTGGCGGCGGCCCGGACACCGGAGCGAGCCCGGCATTTCCCGTCGTCGCGCTGCTGCTCTGCTCTTGCGCGAGCAGCGCCTGGAAGGATGCGCGCCAGCCTGCGCTCAGTGCGGGGATGCGCAGCGCCCGCTCGATCAGGCTGCTGGGGTGACCGGGCCTATAGAGCAGCGCATCGATCTCGGCGACGGTGATCCGCTCGGCGCCGATTCCGACCTGGACGATCTCATCGCCCGCTTCGACCTGGCCTTCCTCCAGAACACGCAGATAGAAACCGGGCCTGCCACGCGCCACCAGCAGCGCGGCCATTTGCGGCTCGTTCATGCGAAGACCGACCCGGTAGCAAGTGACGCGCGGCTGCGTCACTTCGAACAGGGCGCTGCCGATCCTGTAACGGTCGCCAATGCAGACCTCACCATCCGGCAAGCCATCGACCGTGAAATTTTCTCCGAACTGTCCATAGGAGAAGTCGTCCCGGCCCAGCTCAGCTTGCCAAAAGCGATAGGAGTCCAATTGGTAGACCAAAACAGCCCGGTGCTCGCCGCCGTGCCCGGCAAGGTCTCCTTGCCCATCCCCATCGATGTTGGGCCGACGTACCGCGCGCGGGCCCTGAACCGGACTTTTCCAAACGGCGGTGTGGACGGTCTTGCCCTGCCACGGAATGTCGCGTGGCAGGCCCACATTGACCGAAAGCAAGCGAGCCATCACTAAGCCGCCGCCCTGGTGGAAGCCGCGATCGATACRCCTCCGGAGAGCAGGCCGACTACGGACATTGGTAGACGATCTGGCCGTAGGAGTTCACGACCTGCTGGCAGCCTGGGGCGTAATAATACGCCCCAGCCGCCGCGGCTCCGGCGGCCCCGTAGGCGGCGCTCCTGCGGGTGGTCCGGCGGGCCACGCCGGCATAGCTCATCGGCGTCAACGGTCGCCCGACCCTCGCCTCCGCCTGACTGGTGAACGCGCCCGATGGAACGGAGATGTCTCCGCTCCAGAGCAGGGCAGCGCCGCCGGCCAGCACTGCGAGCGCGGCGCGGGACATGAATTTCAAGGCTGACTTGTTCATTTCTGACCTCCGGGAACGACGCCGGCTGGAATTTCGTCAATGTCCTTGAGCAGGGTGATCGCAACGCCGCTGGCGCCTTCCGGCGGCTTGAAAGCGAACGCATCCGGTGCCGGGCTGACGCCGGTCTTCCAGTCCCTGAGCCGCAGCGTGTACTGGGGCGCGGCGCCAACCGCCTTGCTCGTGATGACGTATTTGCACGGCAGCGGCCGGTCACCGACCTCGACCCAGAGCTGCCAGTCGGTGTCGAGATTGCGGAAGGCGAGATGTTCGCATTCGACGCCCCCGACGATGCCGCGGCCGAGATGCTTGGCCTCCAGCACCCCGGCCATCAGCGCGTCGTAGGGCTTCGACAGAAGAAGGTCCGCCCCTGGAATTTCGAGCAGGGTTTCGTTTCGGAGCTTGTCGACCACGGTGTCGAAGGAACCGACGGCGGGAACCTGTGCGAACCGGTTGCCGCCGCGGTCAAAGACCGTCACGTTTGAACCGTCTGAGATCAGTTCGACATCGGCATAGCCGCCGGTCCGGCTGATGCGAAATTTGTTCGKGCGGCTCATGGTGACCTCACCCGAGGCGCTGAACTGGATCTTCTCAACGGCAGGCGTCACCACCTCGACGTCGGCATCGAACTTCACGGACAGGTTCTCCTGGCGGCTGAGATAGTCCGCCATCCCCTTCACGATGCTCCGGGCGTCGTCCTCCGCCGAGGCGACAGGCGCCGCAACACCTGTCACGGCCATCGCGGCGAGAAGGCCGAGCGCGGACCTCAAAAGCGCGGCGCGCGGATGCAAACGGATCCTTCGGTTCATTGCGTGATCCTCCCTGGCTTTCCTCGGGAGCGAACCAGCGGAGACCAGGCCTGCTTCGTCCCATTGGATCAACAGCCCCGCAGGGGCACTTTAATCCTTCGCGAACACCATGAACACCGGGCTTGACCGATGACAGTCTCCTCGGCGTTCAGGCTGCTGTCGCCGACGAGCTTCCGGCTCGAAGGTCAGGCCCGTTGCTCCAGGGCTCCTCGCGCGTGAATTCGAAATGGCATCGGCCTGAATGGCGCGAGTTGCCGGGCGGCTGCMATGCGAGCACAACGACCGAGAGGGGCGGGGAGCTGACATTCGCCGGACCACGTCGGCCGTTCGCGCGGCGACGTGCTGCGCCATCGCGTGCGCACCCGATAAGGTCTGGAACCACAACGCCTGTTGGCCGGCCTGGCGCAACCGGCGTCGCGCACAGGCCGAGGCCGCTGGCGGCCTGCGGGATCTGCTTAGGCACATCAGCGCGATCGTCACGACGCTCGGCAGCGTATGCTTGTCTTCGGATCACTGTCATCCAGAATGCCAATGCGATTGCTGACGGAGAGACAAATGTACAAACACATTCTCATCGCAACAGACGGCTCCGAACTTGCTCGCAAGGGACTTGAACATGGCCTGGCCCTCGCCAAGCCGCTC
>NZ_JBFTLD010000346.1:0-6103 GCF_056396265.1 Allobosea sp. 05T422_2
AAACGCTGGTCTCTTTCTGCGATACGTCCAGCCCGACATACTGTTTCATGATGACCATCCCGTGCTCAGGCCGGCGCCGCTGCCTGCCCTCTGTCACTCTGAAGGCAGGGGCTCAGCGGCAGCAATTACGTCATCGTGTGCAACTTTGGGTCTGACGCAATCTCGCTGCAGCCCRAGATCATCGGGCACCGACGAGCCGAGCCTGAAGCAGGTCCATCTTTCCGCGGCCGTACATCGTAAGCGGTGTCCCGGCGCCACCTTTCCGGCAACGGTCTGAGCGACGATGTTGGAAGCCCCTGAGGGCTTCGGCACATGACGATTTCAGAGCTTACGCTTAAATCCAGCGACGATGAGCCGGTTCGGAGGTTCGAGGTCTTCACCGGGACCGGACGCCGACGGGATTGGTCGGACGACGACAAGGCAAGGATCGTGGCGGAGAGCTACGAGCCGAGCGCGACGGTGAGCGAGGTTGCGCGCCGCTATGCCTTGTCTCCGCAGCAGTTGTTCGGCTGGCGGCGTCTTTTGCGGCGAGCACCGGAGACGTTGCCGCCGGCATCATTGCCAACGTTCGTGCCTGCGGTGGTCGATGCAGCACGCCCGGCGCCCGAGACCGTGAGGCAGCCGGCGACGCGTCGTCGTCGTGGCGTAGCCCGGTCGAGCGGCGGGATTGAGATCGAGATTGACGGCGTCGTGGTGCGTGTCGGAACCAGTGCGAGCCCGAAGACGATTGCCGCGGTGATATCCGCGCTAAAGGGCGGCTCGTGATCGGCCCGACTGGCGCGGTCCGTGTCATGATCGCAACGAAGCCGGTCGACTTCCGCAAGGGCGCGGAGGGCTTGGCCGCACTGGTGCGCGAGAGCATGGGCGCCGATCCGTTCTCGGGCGCGGTGTATGTGTTCCGGGCGAGGCGTGCTGACCGGATCAAGCTCGTCTACTTCGATGGGACGGGTGTCTGCCTGTTCTCGAAGAGACTGGAAGACGGCAAGTTCCAGTGGCCCACTATCGCCGACGGCGTCGTGCGACTTACAGCGGCGCAGCTTCAGGCGCTGCTCGAAGGCCTCGACTGGCGACGGGTGCATCAGCGGCGCGAGACGCGCGTCCCCGTCGCGGCAAGTTGATCGCTCGGCGGTGGCAAGCCACTGTAATCCATGATTGAATCGGCTCCGTGAGCAACGCGGCCAACCCACTGACCAGCGATCCGATCGCGCTTCGGGCGATGCTCGCGGAGGAGCGCGCCGAGAACGAGCGGCTACGCCAGATCATCAAGGAGTTGCAGCGCCATCGCTTCGGGCGCCGGGCCGAGAGCCTGCTGGTCGATCAGTTGCTGCTGAGGCCTCGAGGAGGCCGAGCAGATCGAGGCCGAGGGCCTCGCCGGCGAGGAAGCGGCTGATCCCGCAAAGCGGGCCGAGCGGGCCAGGAAGCGGCGCGCCAACCGCGGATCGCTGCCCGCACACCTGCCGCGTGTCGAGCGGATCATCGACGTCCAGGACAAAACATGCCCGTGCTGCCAGGGCGCGCTGCATGCGATGGGCGAGGATGTCTCCGAACGTCTCGATATCGTCCCCGCCCAGTTCCGCGTGATCGTGACGCGTCGGCCGAAATACGCCTGCCGGGCCTGCGAGGAGGTGGTGGTACAGGCGCCGGCGCCAGCCCGGCTCGTCGAAGGCGGCATCCCCACCGAGGCGACCATTGCCCATGTCCTCGTCTCGAAATACGCCGATCACCTGCCGCTCTATCGCCAGGCTCAGATCTATGCCCGGCAGGGGGTGAACCTCGACCGATCGACCCTGGCTGACTGGGTCGGCAAGGCGGCCTTCCTCCTGCGGCCCGTGCATGAGCGCCTGTTCGAGCGACTGAAGGCATCGACCAAGCTCTTCGCAGACGAGACCACGGCGCCGGTGCTCGATCCGGGCCGCGGCCGGACCAAGACCGGCCAGCTCTTCGCCTATGCCCGCGACGAACGGCCTTGGGGCGGCSCCGATCCGCCCGGCGTGGCTTATCTCTACGCGCCCGACCGCAAGGCCGAGCAGCCGATCCGGCATCTTCAGGGCTTCGTGGGCACGCTGCAGGTCGACGGCTACGCCGGCTACAAGGTGCTGGCCGAGAGGAATGCCGTGAGCCTGGCTTTTTGCTGGAGCCACGCCCGGCGCAAGTTCTACGAACTGGCCGAAGCCGGTCCGGCGCATATTGCTTCGGAAGCGCTCGCGCGCATCGCAGAACTCTACCGCATCGAAAACGACATCCGGGGACGCTCCGCCGAGGAGCGGCGCATTGCCCGCCAGGCAAGGAGCCGCCCCATCGTCGAAGCGCTGGAGCCGTGGCTGCGCGACAAGCTTCTCCTCGTCAGCCAGAAGAGCAAGCTCGCCGAGGCCATCCGCTACGCGCTCTCGCGCTGGGCCGGTCTCTCGCGCTTCCTCGACGACGGCCGCGTCGAGATCGACTCCAACGTGGTCGAGCGCGCGATCAAGCCCATCGCTTTGAACCGMAAGAACGCGCTCTTTGCCGGATCTGACGGCGGCGCCGAGCACTGGGCCGTGATCGCCTCACTCGTGGAAACGGCCAAGCTCAACGGCGTCGATCCGCAATACTATCTCGCCGACGTCCTCGCCCGCATCGTCGCCGGCCATCCCCAGAGCCAGATCGACGACCTGATGCCCTGGGCTTACGCAGAGACGCAGCTCAAGGCTGTGGCCTGAGAACAGCGCTCACCGTACATCTGGCGTTTGACGAGCTTGAGTTTTGTGATCTGGCCTTCGGTCTGACCGTTGGACCAGGGCGAAGTGATGGCGGCGCGGACGGCCGTTTCGTCCTTTCTGACGCCGCTGCAGAATGACGCCACAAGGCTGTCGGCGGCGCGCTCCATCCACAATGTCATGCCGGCGACGGCTTTGGTGCGGATCATCTGATGGAAGTCCGAGATGATCTCGCGGGCCTTCGCCAACTGCGGCAGGCCGCTCTCGATGGCTGCGATGAGAACCGTCTCCGCCTTTGAGAGCTTGTCGCGCCCGTTCGTCATGAAGCGAGCGATCGTGCGGGCGGAGGGGATGCGTGCGAGGGTACCGGCGTCGGCCCTTTCGGCACGCCGCCGACGGGTGGCCCACTCGGACACAACTCTCAGGCTGCCGCGGAACCCGCGCGACCGCATCGTGCGCCAGAGTTCTGTGGCATTGCGCTTTCCGGCGTCCCACTGCGCATCGAGCCACGGCAGCATTTCCTCCAGCGAACTTTGCCGCGTCCGGAACACCTCGGAGCGCTGACCGCGAACGATGCGGCGCACCGTATCGCGCGCCAGGCCTGTGCGCCTGACGACCTGCTTGATCGGAACACCCGCGTTAAATAGCGCCATGACGGCTGCGTTGGTCTCTTCCCGGCGCTCGTACCCTTCATATTGCAAGCGCTCGGCCGAGGTCAGGAGGGCGGGGTTAATCACCGTCGCGCCGATGACGGAACGGATTTGACGCATGGATTTGCGCACGGCCTCCAGAAACGCCCGACTGGCATTCTCCATAAGATGCCAGCGGTCAGCGACCTGTTCGGCCGACGGCAAGGCCTTGGCCGCCGCCTCGCCATATCCACCGCCACGGTCGCGAGCGATGATTGTGATGGACGAGTGATGCCGCAGCCATGCCTCTGACGTTGCCGGTTCCCTGTCGGGCAGAAGCGTCACGGTCCGTCGTCGTTCGAGGTCGCAGACAATCGTGCCGTAGCGGTGATTGCGCCGCCACGCGAAGTCGTCGATGCCGATCACGGTCAACGTGTCCGCTGGCACCTGCGCCTTGCGCCTGACCACGCGCAGCAGCGTATCGTTGCTCACCGGGACCATCAGCCGCTCAGCGAAGCTCGCTGCCGGCCGGCCGCCGAGCGCCAGGCCCAGATGATGCACGATCATCTCCAGTCGCCCCGTCCGGCGTGACAGCGGAGCCAACACGTCGTTACCAAATCGCTCAGCGAAGATGCGACGGCCGCACAGCACGGCATCGCACCAGAAGCGCCTGACCCTAATCTTCAGGTCTACGCGCCGGCCTGCGATCGGGAGATCGGAAGCTTGCCGCCAATATTGGCTCTGGATCCGTCGCGAACAGGCTCCGCAGGATGGGCAKGCACCCGAAGACGCCGTGGCACGAACGCTGACTACGGCGCGATCCCCGTCGATCTCAGACCGCATCACGGCAAAGCCTAATGGTACAAGCCTGGAAGGCCGAACTCCGTGATCCATCGCGCTGATTCCTTCTGGAAGACAACGCCAGATCACCGCCTATCTGCAGCGAGATTGAGTCAGACCCAATATTGGACGCCGATCGGGGGGCAACATTGCGCGCCGTTTGACACTTTGACGGCATCAACAGCGTCGAGCGCCCGAGCCGAATACACCAAAGCCGCGCCCGCGTTCATCGCGATGGCAACGCCCAGAGGCGCATGTGATGAGCTACTCCATATTCGAAGGTCACCTTCTTATCGAGCGTTGCCGGTCATTCAGTGCCGCCATACCGAGGCGTTCGCCATGCTGCTTTCGGTCAGTTGGCAAGCACGCGGGAAGCTCTAGAACGGTCTGGAACAAATACGCGATCCGTCGGCGAAATTGTCAGGGCCGTTGAATTTGTCAGGCGTTCTGGGGGCTGATTGTGAGCGAGTTRCTGGACGAGGAGGTGAGCTTAATTAGGGCCATGGTCGACCATGGTCTGGTGGGGAGCTTTCAGGAGGCCCATTCGTACTTCTCCTACCCGGATCGCGACTTCAATCCAAGGGTGATCAGTGAGATAATGAATAAAGGGCGCCATCCGGACGCGGATCCAGCCAGCCCGGTCGAAGCGCGCTTGTTTATGTCAGCGATGCAGAAGGTCGCGCGGCCTGACCCGGCGAACTTTCTAGTGGGCGACGCTCACCTTAGGTTGACTTGGTGGCCGATGGGCCAGGGGCTGTTTGCTACCGGGTCGCTTCACCGCAAGTCCGGCGGCCCCGTGCATTGGTCCTATGACTGCGGCTCTGCAAGCGGGAGCGCGCAAATTGATCGAGCCATCCAAAATTTCGGCAGTGAGCTGAAGGCGGGAGGCGGCACCGCACAGCTTGCGTTTGCAGTGCTCTCACACTTCGATGCTGACCACATCAATGGTTTCATACGCCTGATTAAGAGCGTGCCAATCCAGACGCTACTCCTTCCCTATATTCCACCTTGGCAGCGCCTCGTCATTGCAATCGAGCAAGGGCTGTCCGCTGCGGACCCGCTCTTCGGGTTCTTCATCAACCCAGTCGCCTTCCTCTCCCAGATCGAGGGCGGTCAGTTCGGCGAAGTGATTTTTGTCGGGGGGCGGCGGCCCGGCGGCGAGGACGAAGGGTTCGCCGATCCGGTCGTACCGGAAGACCGCGGTGGCCCCCTAAAGGCGGAGACGGAGCAGGCGCCGCGCGAAACCAAAGGCGACCCAGCTGCTCGGCAGGGCAAGCGGGTTGGAGTGCGGTTCCTGCGCTGGGGGGGGCGACTGTTGGTCCCAGGGCTTTGGGAGTTCGTGCCGTACAACGACATCGGCATGGCGCACAAAGTAACCGCGGACTTCAAGGCTGCGGTCGAGCCGCTCGTTAAATCGCTGCTGACGAGCGAGCTGCAGAGCGACCTCKACGCCGTCAGGAAGGTTTACGACCGGCACTTCGGAAAGACAGCGCGAAAACGGAACTTGATTTCATTGTTCTTGTACTCCGGCCCCCTCGGGCAATCGCTGCTGTGGCGCCGATCGATCTCCTGCTCAGCCGACTTCCGCGGGATCATCTCGCGATTTGCCCAGATGCATACCGGGGACGCCACGCTCGATCGTCGCAGGTTTCGCGAGTTCGCCTCCTTTTATCGCCCGCATGGCCGTCTGGAGCGCTCGGGCGTGTTTCAGGTGATGCACCACGGCGCTGCTGGTAATTGGCATGAGGGCATTGGCGCGGATTTAAGCCCGGCAGTGAGCATCTTCTCATCGGACCCGGCGCATAGGAAATACAAGCACCCCCATGCCGAAGTCCTTCGGGATTTTTGGCCTTATGGTCCCGTTCAAGTAGACAAAGATTTCGGCTTTCGCCTCGATGCCTCTCTACTCTTCTTCCGATGACAGGCATTTTGGTCACGAGC